>NZ_JBFTNO010000086.1:0-11668 GCF_056397525.1 Arthrobacter sp. 05L45_2
CGACGGCGTCGAGCACCTTTCGTGCCTCTACTGCCTGCTGCTCGCCCTCAACCGTGAGCGGAAGGTCGGTGAGTCCGGTGTACTGCCCGCTCTTGGACCATTCCGTCTCGCCGTGCCGGAGGATCCAGAGCTGGGGACGGGGACCGTTGGAAGGTGCAATCACTTAGGACTCCTCTGTTGGGGAAACGTCGACGGCGGCAGCTTCCGGCTGCTGCGCCCACCATTCATGCAGTCTGGCTTCGGCCTCGGCGGGATCGAGCGGGCCGTGTTCCATGCGTTCCTCGAGCAGGAACTTGTAGGCCCGGCCCACAACAGGCCCCGGTTTGAGCCCCAGCAGCGCCATGATGCGGCCACCGTCGAGGTCCGGGCGGACGGCGTCGAGTGATTCCTGCTCGCGCAGGGCAGCGATGCGCGCCTCGAGGTCGTCGTAGGCGAAGGCCAGCCGCTCGGCCTTGCGCTGGTTGCGGGTGGTCACGTCCGAGCGGGTGAGCCGGTGCAGCCGCTCCAGCAGGGGCCCGGCGTCGGTGACGTAGCGGCGGACCGCGGAGTCGCTCCAGCCGGCGTCGCCGTACCCGTAGAAGCGCATGTGCAGTTCCACAAGGCGTGCCACAGCCTTCACGGTGTCATTGTCGAAGCGGAGGGCCTTCATCCGCTTGGACGTCAGTTTGGATCCGACCATGTCGTGGTGGCGGAAGCTCACCGCGCCGCCCGGTTCGAAACGGCGGGTGGCCGGCTTGCCGACGTCGTGCATCAGGGCCGCGAAACGGAGCACAAAGTCCGGCCCGGGCACCGGGCCGTCAGCGTCCGATTCCAACGCGGCCGCCTGTTCCAGGACCTGGAGCGAGTGCTGGTAGACGTCCTTGTGCCGGTGGTGCTCGTCGGATTCGAGCCGCAGGGCCGATACCTCGGGCAGCACGAACTCGGCGAGTCCCGTCTCGACCAGCAGGTCCACGCCGGTCCGGGGCCGGGGGGCGCAAATGAGTTTGACCAGCTCGTCGCGGACGCGCTCCGCGGAAATGATAGTGATGCGCTCCGCCATTTTCGTCATGGCCTGGCGCACTTCCGGGTGCACCGAAACGCCCAGCTGCGCGGCGAAGCGTGCGGCCCGCATCATCCGCAGCGGGTCGTCCGAGAAGGAGTCCTCGGGTGAACCGGGCGTGGCCAGGGTGGAGGCGTGCAGGTCTCGGACGCCGCCGAAGGGGTCCACCAGTTCCAATCCGGGCAGCCGGAGGGCCATGGCGTTGATGGTGAAGTCCCGCCGCTGCAGGTCGTCAGTGAGCGACGAGCCGAAGGCGACCACGGGCTTGCGGGACTCGGGATCGTAGGCCTCGGCACGGTACGTGGTGATCTCGATCTGGAAGCCGGCCTTGCGCATGCCGATGGTGCCGAAGGCGCGGCCGATCTCCCAGTAGTTATCAGCCCACTTTTTGATCAGTGCCACGGTCTGGTCCGGCGTGGCATCCGTGGTGAAATCCAAATCCGGTGAGACGCGGCCCAGGAAGAGGTCACGCACGGGCCCGCCCACCAGGGAGAGCTCGTGACCGGCGTCGACGAAGCGCTGCCCGAGCTCAATGACCACCGGATCTACGTGGAAATCAACGGTGTGGGTGTCAGTCTGGTGATGTGCGTGCGCCATAGTCTCTTAAGCTTGTCAGAAATCCCGGCCAGCACCACACCGGAGTCGCCTTCGATCCGCGGCCGCGTGCGGCAGGGAGGTCGGCGGCCGTCAATCCAGTTTTCCGCCGGGCCACTTTCCTGTCATGTTTAGGTCATCAAGTCCGGGTAAGAGTCGTTAGAGTGGACTGCATGGCCCATCCCGTACCGAGCGCTCCCGGCAGGAGGACAAACGCGCCGTTGCCATCGGCAATCGGCGCCAATGTCGCGCCCGCCCAGCATCCGGGCCAGGCCTCGCTGCCCACCGTCGAGGAAATCTCGGCCGGCGGAGTGGTGGTGGACACGTCCGACGCCGAACTGCGGGTCGCGATCATTGCCCGCCTCAACCGCGGCGGACGCCTCGAATGGTGCCTGCCGAAGGGACACCCGGAGGGCAAGGAAAGCAACGAGGAAGCCGCGGTCCGTGAAATCGCGGAGGAAACGGGCATCGAAGGCACCATCCTCGCGCCCCTTGGAAGCATTGACTACTGGTTCACGGTCAGCGGACACCGCGTCCACAAGACCGTGCACCACTATCTCCTGCGCTCCACCGGCGGCGAGCTGACCATCGAGAATGATCCGGACCAGGAGGCCGTAGACGTCGCCTGGGTGCCGATCCACGAACTCGCCCGCAAGCTTTCCTTCCCGAACGAGCGCCGTATTGCGGACCTCGCCCGGGAAGTCCTGCCCGAGCACCGCTGAGGCTGACCGGGCCGCCCCGGCAGCAGGGACAGCCGTTCGGTGCGCCGTCGGGCCCTGTGAATACCCACAAAGCCGGGCCCGGGTGAGACGATGAAGATAATGTCTGCCGCCAAGCCCCGATCAGCGAAGCCCGTCCCCTCCGGGTCCGCCGCCGCCCAGCCCAATCCCGCCGGAGAGGCACGTTCCAGTGCCGTCATGGCGGCCGGAACCCTGGTGTCGCGCTTCCTGGGCTTCGGAAAGACGTGGATGCTGGCGGCCGCCCTCGGCCTTGGGTCGACGGTCACCGACACGTTCATCAACGCCAACAACCTCCCGAACCTCATCTTCCTGCTGGTGGCCGGCGGCGTGTTCAACGCGGTCCTGGTGCCCCAGATCATCAAGGCAAGCAAGGGCCCGGACCGCGGCGCGGACTACATCAGCCGCCTCCTGACCCTCGCCGTGGTGGTGTTGCTGTCCCTGACGCTGGTGGTGACCCTCCTTGCCCCGTGGGTGATCGAGCTGACCACGCAGGGCTACTCGCCACAGCAGAAGTCGCTGGCCGTGACCTTCGCGTTCTGGTGCCTTCCGCAGATCTTCTTCTACGGCCTCTACGCCCTGCTGACCCAGGTGCTCAACGCCAACGGGGCGTTCGGCCCGGCCATGTGGGCACCGATCCTGAACAACATCGTCGCGATCGCCGGACTGGGCATGTTTATTGCCATCCTCGGCGCGAACGCCGCCAACCCCCACACCCTCGATAACTGGGGTCCCTTCCAGACGTTCCTGGTGGCCGGCTTTTCCACCATCGGTGTGATCGCGCAGACAGCCATCCTGCTGGTTCCGGTCTTCCGGCTGCGCCTGGGGTTGCGGCCCCGGTTCGGTTGGCGCGGTGTGGGCCTGGGCCAGGCAGCGAAGCTCAGCGTGTGGACCCTGGCCACCGCTGCCGCGGGCCAGCTCGCGTTCCTCTACGTCATGCGCATCGCCACGATCCCCGGCGCCGAACGCCTCCGGCTCGAACAGGCCGGCGACCACGCTGCCGCAGCAACGCTGCCCGGCAACGCAGTCCTGGAAGTCGCCAGCCAGCTGTACCTGCTGCCCCACTCCATCATTGCGCTCTCGCTGGCCACCGTGCTGTTTAACCGCATGACCCGGGCCTCCCAGGACGGCGACCGGGCCGAGCTCCGCCGGGCCCTCTCGCACGGCCTGCGCACCATGGCCGTTGCTACGGTGTTTGGCGCTCTGGCCCTGTTTGCCCTCGCCGGACCGCTGGGCATGTTCTTCTCCGGTGACCACCGGCAGGACGGCGTGATGCTGGCCCAGACCCTCACCATCCTGGCCCTCAGCACGCCGTTTATGAGCGCGAACTTCATGATGTCCAGGGTGTTCTATGCCAACGAGGACGCGCGGACCCCGTTCTTCATCCAGCTGGTCCTCGCCGCCGTCAACGTCGTTTCCGCGTTCTTCATCCAGTTCCTGCCGTTCGACCAGATCATCTTCGCCATCGCAATTCTTTACACGGCCGGCAACATCCTCTCGGTCTTTGTCAGCGCGTTCTTCCTCCGCCGCCTCCTCGGCCACCTGGATGGTCCACGCGTTGCCAGCTCCTATATCCGGATGGGCTACGCGGCACTGGGGTCGGCCGTGGCGGGTGCCGGCGCCCTGTGGCTGATGGGCAGCTACCACGCGGACGGCTTCGCCTGGAGCAGCCGGATCGCCGCCTTGGTGACGGTCGTCGTCGTCGGACCCGTCATGCTGGCCGCGTACTTCGTCCTCCTCAAGGCCCTGCGGGTGACCGAACTCCAGGACCTGTTGCAGCCGCTGCTGGGGCGCCTGCGTCGGGCTCCCGGCGCGCCTGGGCCGGAAAACGGCCCTGTGGCCGGCGAACCTGTCGCCGCCGAGAACGCCCCGCCGCTGCACCCCACGCCTGAACGGGCCACCACGTCGCTGGATACCGGCCTGATCCCGCGGATCTCCGGCGAGTTCGACGCCGCGTCCTTCCGGGCGGGCCCCGACCTTGGGTCCGGGGAGACCGCCGGATGGCGGACGGACAACGAATACCTGCCCGAGGAGGAGCTTCCGGGCACGGCCCAGGGCAGCCAGGGCCGCGCGGAGATTCCCCTGCCGGGCCGGCGCACCTATCAGGGGGAGCCGGGCCACAATCCCTACTTCCCCTTCGACCGCCGTCGGAAAAAATAACGCCTTTCCGCCCCAGAGCGCCGCATCACACGGCGCGGACAGTGCATCGGCTAGGATCGAAGACTAAGAAGGGGAGTTGCAGACCAGGGGTCAACCAGCCTTACCGGGGCCCCAGGTGACTGACGAAGTCGCCGTGGTTGGCAGCTCCCGGACAGTCTAGGAGGAACCTGTGTCCCACCCGATCGATGTCGGATCAGTACTTGGCGGCCGCTACAAGGTCACTGCCACGGTACTGACCTCGCATGACCAGGATCTGGTGCTGGACGGGGTGGACCAGGTGCTGAACCGGCCTGTGAGCATCCTCGTAGCTGGCCCCGGCAACGCCGACCAGGTGGCCCAGAGCGCACGCGAAGTTGCCACGGGCGAACGTCCCGGGCACGTCCAGATCCTGGATCTGGGGGTCAGTGATGCCGCGACCTACCTCATCACCAACCACACCTCAGCCGCGGACCTGTTGGACCTTGTGGTGAGCTCCAACCCGCCGTATGTGGAACCGTTCTTCACGGACACCCTGGGCAGCGAAATCTTCGGCCAGGCCCGCTCCACTGAGCCCGAGACGTACGACGGCCTTTATGACGACGAGGAAGTCGACGCCGGCTACATCAACTATGGGGGACAGCAGCGTCCGGCCGGGCAGAAGCCCGCCACGCCGCCGTCGCCGTCCGCCCCCGCGGCGCGGGTCCCCGCACCGCCGGCGGCCTCCCCGGGCGTAGGCGCCGGTGCGGCCGGAGCGGCAGCTGCCGGAGCAGCAGGTGTTGCAGCCGGAGCAGCAGCGGCCAAGGCGGCGAAGTCTCCCAAGACGGCTCCGCAGGAAGCGGCGGCGCAGCCCACAGCGGCCCATCCCATGCAGGCGGCGCCCACCGCGGCGCAGGGCAGCGCGGCGCCGAAAGTCTCCCGCTGGGAGGACGATGATTACGATGACGCGGTGCCGGATCAGCGCACCTCGTCGATGCCGGCGGCAACAGACGCCGGAGGCGGCCGGGCTGCCGGAAACTTCCCCGCTTTCGCCCGCAATAACGCTGCGGACGATTCCTACGACGACGCCGATGACGAGGACGCTCCCCGTGGCGAACGCCGCTCCCTGCGGTGGCTGGTCGGTGCGCTCCTGGCAGCCGTCCTGGTGATCGGCCTGATCTTCGCGGTCACCAACCTGGGTGGCCTCTTCAAGGGTGGAACGCCTGAGGCAGCCAAGACGACCGCGCCGGCGAGCACGCCCGCGAACTCCGGTGCGCCTTCGGCCACCCAGAGCTCCGCGCCGCCGGCAGCTGTCCCGCCCGCGATCGAGTCAGTGACCCGCCAGGGCAACTTCGACTTCGCGGCCACCTACGACGGCGACCTAGTCAAGACCTATGACGGCAACGCCGCGAGCTACTGGTCCGACATGGAATTCGCCACCGACGGCTGGGGCGGATTTGCCCCCGACGGCGTACCGCTGGTGGTCAAGCTCAAGAGCGCGGCGCAGATTTCCTCTGTGACCCTCAGCCAGCTCGGTGCTTCCGGCGGCAACATCGTCGTTTACACCAACGACCGGCCGTCGCTGGACGGTGCCAAGCAGGTGGGCAGCAACAGCTTCACTTCCTCGGACCTGACCATGCCGCTGCAGGAACCCGTCAAAGCGCAGTACGTCATCATCTCCATCAAGAGCCTGCCCAAGCTGGCTGCCCCGAAGACCCGCTACGGCTATGGCTTGCGGCTCGCGGAGATCAAGGTCCAGTAGCCCTGGCCGCCGCCTGCAGAGTCGTAATCCGCTGAATGCGGACGGCAGTGGCCGTCCGCGGCCGGTAACCTAAGGGAAGTACACCGGGGCCCTGCTAGGTGCGCCCGGAATATTCAGTTACCCGCAACGGTTGTGCCATGTGGCCGCCCGTTCTGGGTGGCGCATCGACAAAGGAAGAGGTTCACCGTTCAGTGAGCAACGCAGAAAACACCGCGTCCGAAGTACGTGATGTCATCATCGTCGGCTCCGGGCCTGCCGGTTACACCGCCGCGGTGTACACGGCTCGTGCCAACCTCAAGCCGCTGCTCCTGGCAGGTTCGGTCACCGCCGGCGGCGAGCTGATGAACACTACCGACGTCGAAAACTACCCGGGCTTCCCGGAGGGCATCATGGGCCCGGACCTGATGGAAAACCTCGAAAAGCAGGCGGCCCGCTTCGGTACGGAAATCCAGTTTGAGGATGTCACCGAGCTGGACCTCGACGGCGACATCAAGACCGTGACCATTGCCACGGGGGAGACCTTCCAGGCACGCGCCATCATTCTTTCCACCGGCTCCGCCTACCGCGAGCTCGGCCTCCCCAACGAGAAGCGTCTGTCCGGCCACGGTGTGAGCTGGTGTGCAACCTGCGACGGTTTCTTCTTCAAGGATCAGGACATCGCCGTCATCGGTGGCGGCGACTCCGCAATGGAGGAAGCCCTGTTCCTGACCAAGTTCGCCAAGTCGGTCACCGTGGTCCACCGCCGTGACACCCTGCGCGCCTCCAAGATCATGGCCGACCGCGCCCTGGCCCACGAGAAGATCAACTTCGTCTGGAACACCGGTGTTGAGGACGTGATCGGCGGAGACAAGGTCACCGGCCTGCGCCTGAAGAACCTGGTTGACGGTAACGAAACCGAACTGGCTGTCACGGGCGTTTTCGTCGCCATCGGCAACGATCCCCGCACCGACCTGGTCAAGGGCAAGGTCGACCTCGCACCCGAGGGTACCATTGCCGTCCAGGGCAGGACCTCCAAGACCAGCGTCAAGGGCGTTTTTGCTGCCGGTGACGTCATCGACCCCACGTACCGCCAGGCCATCACCGCCTCGGGCTCCGGCTGCGTCGCCGCCCTCGACGTCGAACACTACCTCGCAGACCTCCACGCCTAATCAGCGCGCGGCAAGAATCCCTAGAGAGAGACAAGGTTATGAGCAACGCTAAAGATGTAACAGACGCTAGCTTCAGCACCGACGTGCTGGAAGCGGACAAGCCCGTCATCGTCGACTTCTGGGCCGAATGGTGCGGCCCCTGCCGCAAGCTGGGCCCGATCCTGGACGAGATCTCCGTTGAGTACGGGGAGAAGGTCAACGTCGTCAAGGTCAACGTTGATGACAACCCGGCCATCGCGGCCGAGTTCGGCATCACTTCCATCCCTGCCGTGTACCTGTTCCAGAACGGCGAAGTGAAGAGCACTGTCATCGGCGCCAAGCCCAAGCAGTTCTTCGAGAAGGAATTCGCGGACGTCCTGTCCTAGTCTGAACCGCGGTACCCGGTCAGCCCGCTGATCGGACTGCCACAACGGCGGCTCCCTTTCCATTCGGAAGGGGAGCCGCCGTTTTTCGTAGGGATGAAGGTCGGCTGATGTGGGGGATGGTCCCGGTTGCGCGTTGCCGGCCTTTTTGGAGAGGAGCGCCTTGGCGCGCTATCCATCTATCCCTAAAGCTGATCCGTATGCAACGTATATAAGCTGATGCCTACCACCATATTGTCTAAGGATTGACTACCCTGAACCTCCAACATCGCTGTGACGTGGGGTAGGGGACACTGACTCCAAGAGATGTGCCCTACGGCTCGGCTCACTGTCATTTCCGCATCGGATGCTCAAATGCCCCCAGACCCTAGAAGTTCGTTTCACGTGAAACATTCCGCCGGCAGCGGGAGGCCAGTGAGAGTGCCCGGCGACAGTCGGTTTGAGGTAGAAGGCACGAGCACACACGGAAGTCGCTCTACGGTCCACGCCTATCTCGGCATCAAGCGAGAGCTAAACTTCCCCTTTAGCTTGCCCGATCGACCGAGGGCTTGCGTTACATGCTCCAGCTCGAAGGTCAATGTTTCACGTGAAACCGCGTTCGGCGCGACGGCTCCGCGTCGCGCCTTTTGGTATCTACAGCGAACGCCCAGGGCTACGTAGACACCTAAACAGGGTGCGGCCAAACCTGGATCATCGCCCCAGGGGAGTCCGAGGACGGGGCTGCCGCCTTTACGCGACCATGGCCCAGCAGCTGGCATTTTGCGACCCGACCCAGGACGTGATCAGCGCTCTTGGGCTTCCCTGAGTTGGATAGAGCTCCGCACGCCGCGTGTCCGGACACACGGTACGTCCCAGACGATCATTCGAAACGATCGATTCCATTTTCTTTCGCTAGGGTGGACAGCCCACCTGCTCTCCACACCTCGGGCCTCAGCGATTGCTCCCAGCGCTGTTTCACGTGAAACATCGTCAAGTCGAGCCTAAGGGCACATCCGGAACCGCCCATGAGCAGCGTTACAGCCCAGATTGGTGGATCTGACCGCACCGACTATTCTGCCAGGCGGGCTGAGCACTCCCCGGCATAGTGCATGTCCGCACTTTTGCGTATTTCGGGCAAAATAGTGGGGCTTTGTTTCACGTGAAACAAAGCCCGGCAGGCCAAGGTAATGGGACCTCTGTACGCATCTGGAACCAGCGACGCCGACAGCGCACGCGGCTACACAAAACTCCGTGGCCGCCCACGAGGAAGTCACAACGCGCCCCTTGACGAACGACGGCAACCACATTCCTATTCGTTAGGCGCTTCTAGCTCAGACTCACTTCGTCGGGTGCACCTTGCTTCTCTTCTACGGGCCTGCGTTATCCGGGGGAGGCCGTGCACGTGGGTAGAAGAACCGCCCTGGCGAACCGCGGATGCCCGAGGCTTCCGGTCGCTGGCAGAGGGGAACATGCACCGCTTGGACTGCTCTCCGCATCGACCAACCTGCACGGCGCGATACCGCTCCCTGGAGTCCTGACCGCCCACCGTCCGACCCACGCGCACAAGCCTCCTCGCATCGACTCGCCAGTCCTGAGCCTCCAATGACCGGTCCATGGACCTGGCTAGGCCCAAAACCCTTCAGCAAATCGAAACCCTACGCGCATCGTCCCTCCCTCCATCCGCCACCTGGCCGCAGCGGCCTGGAGCGGTCCAAGTCCTTGCCTGAGACTCCCAGGACGCCCCGCCCCCTCATGATGTGCCTAACCGTGCCCTAGCGGCCCAGTGGAGAGTACAGAAGGCTAGCTAGGGGAATCGCCGTCGGATAGACGGCGGAGCCAAGCACCGCAGGGGCTACGCCCGCTCGCTCTCCCTGGCACCGTCCGTGTCTCTGCGTGAGACTACGGCAACGTCGATGGTCGCAGCCGTGCACGATGCCGGCCACGAGATTCGTTGCCGGCCCGCTCACACGGAAGCGCGAGAGCTCCCACAGGCGGGGGTGTAGGTGGCGCCCCAGGATGGATGTCAGCCTCGCTTCACGGGTGTTTGCAGGGTTCGAGTTTCACGTGCTGGCGCTGCAATTGTGTGTCCCACGAGCGCCTGGGCACTTGCACCATTGATAGACCGGCTCAGGCACTGCCTCAGACGTCATTCACGTACTCCACCCGGCCGCAGTCAAGAAATGGTCCCGGCCATTCCTGCTCACATATTTCCATGCGAGCGAAACTGGTCCTATGGCCTAGCTAAAACCGACAGACCCACGCACCTACTAGGCATCTATCGAGAGCTACGTAGGGGAGGTCCACAGTGCATCTTCGGCAGAGGGAACTTCCTCAATGCCAACGCGCATTGCCCTGCAGGATCTCACAGGGCAAATAGCGACGTGCGGCGTAGCCACCGACATGTCTTCTCAGCTGAGCACCTCCGCAGTTCTCAGCGGGGAAGCATCAGGGGAGGCACCACCCTGCGCTGCGTTGGTGGCCGGCCCACTGCCAACCTGGATAGGGCATTGGCAACGTCGCTCCCGCCCACACTGTCCGCCAATCTACGAAAGCATCGGTCGGCCAACGAGCGGGCCGAGAAGGATCGAAAGGGCTGCCAAACGTTCGATCTTGGACGCGTACCGCCGGGCGGTTATACACAAACTTATCCACAGGGCTCTGAGACTTTACGCACAGCGGTATCCACAGGCCTACTGGCGTCCCAGTGTCGATCCTTCATCCCGACCAGCCGGTCTCGAATCTCGCGCGGGGTGGAGTGTCCCTGCCATGACTTCAGACGCAAGTAAGCCGAACCCAAAGCGCACCCGATACTTAACCCAGTAGAGGCGAATTCCACGCGAAATCCAGCCTATTTCCCCGACATCCAAGGTGTCGCTGCAATGTTTCACGTGAAACAGGTCGGGAGGCGAAGAGGCTGGTGGAGTTCGTATTGGCAAGTGGACTTCGAGCGTGACTACGGGGTGGCTTAACTCGCTGGCTCGTCAAACTCTATCCACAAAGTTATCCACAGAGATATCCACCGATCAATTCACAGTCTCGGGGTCGCTGGGGCTTGTGGATATTGGTCATTGGGTGGAGAAGATGTGAGGGTTCCGCCCCGCAATAATCGCCGGCGGTCACGCCCTCTATACAGGCCGGGGAGGACCTACGACTTGCCTCAGGCGGCAGCCCATCCTGTCCAGGCAGAGAGGGTGAGGATAGGTCGAGACCGAGCACGGGCTCTGTCCACTCGACCGTGCGCCGTCGTCGGGCGTGGACGATTCTTGAGCTGCGAGGTGCCCCGTGACTTCCGTACACAACTCCCTGTTTGCTTCTGCACACTGCGGTGCCCCGAGGTATCCAAGGCAACGGCCTGAGCCGGACACCACTTCCTATCGGCCCCACGCGCCGGCCGTAATGCAGATGGCAGCAACTCGGGCTCTGACGGGTGACCGGCTCGAGGAAAAACCAGGGGAGCGATCGTCGATCAGGTCGAATTCTTTGGTACCTCCCCGTCGGAGCGACTCCAGCTAGCGAAGCTCCCAAGGCTACCCCAAGGAGCACCCTGTGCGGCGGCAACGGCGTGGTGCGGCCGTCCACCTGGGTGGGTCTGAATGGCCACGATAAGCTCCCGAGCCAACTGCGTGCCCGGTCGCTGCAGCTGGGGGACGGCGGAGCAGCGTCGTCCCAGCGCAACTGTCGGGATCTGGACTGCCACTGTCCCATGAGGTGACTTCCTGTAGCACCACCAGACAATGTACGTGCGCGTTCTCGTTCGGACAGCACTTGCGGACGGAAGCAGACCAACAGCTTTCCAGCTGAGCCGTGGGAATCACGGGCGTGGCCTTCTGCGGCCAACTGCCATCAAGTCTGCATTGCCGGGATATGAACCGCCACCCGTGACAACCAGCCTCCGGGCTGCCGCGAGAGTCCTGATAAGGACTGGTCGGGCC
>NZ_JBFTNO010000087.1:0-11468 GCF_056397525.1 Arthrobacter sp. 05L45_2
GGTTTCCATCTTCACGCCGGTGTCCCCAAAGATGGAGCCAAGCGTGGGGTAGTACTCGAAGTTCTGGTTGATCAGGGACCCGGACGCCAGGACCACCACAAGGGCCGCCGGCAGCACGGCGATCCGGGCCGGCAGCCGCCGCAGGTCCCGGATCTTCGGCACCACCAGGAGGAGCGCCAGGATGCCGATGCCTGCAAACGCGTAGACGCGCTTGGGCAGCGGGGAACCCCACAGGTTCCAGATAGGTTCGGAAAAAAGCCAGACTATAATGCTGAGAATGCCCGCCACGACAACCGCGGCCGGCACCCAGCGACTGATATGCCGACGGCGCCCCCAAACCAGCCAAGCGAGGGACGCGGCAGCCAGAATGTAGAGAACCACGGGCACAACGCCGGTCGTTATCGCGAGGTTCTGCAAGTTCATGGACTCAGATTAAGTCCGGAACCCGGGAGTTTGCCCGGAATGGGCCGAAAGAATCCTGCGGGTTAGGCGGGAGCGGAGACGTCCTCGAGAGCTGCCGCAATCTCAGGAGGCAATGGCGTCAGCACTGAGTCCATAATTTCCTTCAACTGGACCGGCGTCCGGGCCCCCACCACGCCCGTGGCGACGCCGTGCTGCGACAAGAGCCAGCTCAGGGACACGTCCAGGGCAGTCCGGCCCAAACCCWTCGCCGCCATTGCGACGGCCTCGACAACACTGGAGGCGGTGCCTTCAAGGTAGGGCTCCACGTAAGCGGCGAGTTTGTGGTGCGCACCCCGGGAATCGGACGGGAGGTGTCCTCGGTATTTACCGGTGAGCACCCCGCGGCCCAGCGGACCCCACGCCATGAGCCCGAGCCCGGCGTCCTCGATGGCGGGAATCAGTTCGGCTTCGGCCTTGCGCTGCAGCAGGGAGTACTCAGCCTGGCAGGCCACAAGGGGGAAATCTGCCACGGCGGCCGCCTTGGCCGTCTGCCAGCCGGTGAAGTTGGAGATGCCGGCGTACCGCGCCCGGCCGGACCGCACCGCGAATTCCAGGGCCGACAGGGTTTCCTCCAACGGCACGTTTGGATCCCAGGCCTGGGCGAACCAGATGTCCACGTAGTCGGTGCCGAGGCGGGCCAGGCTCGCGTCGAGGCCGGACAGCATCCCGTTCCGGGACGTATCGACGCTATGGCGGCTGCCCGACGTCGTCAGCCCGGCTTTCGTGGAGATAACAACCTCTGACCGCGCGACGACGTCGCCGAGCATTCCGCCGAGGACCGCCTCGGCCCCGCCACCGGCGTAGGACGCCGCGGTGTCGATCAGGGTGCCGCCGCCGTCGACAAAGGCGTGGAGCAGCGCCGAGGCGTCCTGCTCATCCGTCTCACCGGCCCACGACATAGTGCCAAGGGAAAGGGACGAGACACGCAACCCACTGTTGCCGACATAACGCTGCTGCATGCCTGCAAGCTTACGGTGCTTCGGAACGTCCATAACGTAGGGTCTATAAACGTGAACTGGTTAGAAGCTGCCTTTCTGGGCCTTGTACAGGGACTGACAGAATTCCTCCCTATCTCCTCGAGCGCCCACCTGCGGATTGTGGGGGCCTTCCTTCCCAACGCCGCGGACCCCGGAGCCGCCTTTACCGCCATCACCCAGCTGGGTACCGAGACCGCGGTGATCGTCTACTTCTGGCGTGACATCGTCAGGATCGTCAAGGCCTGGTTCGGCTCGCTCACCGGCCGGGTCTCCCGCCAGGATCCCGACGCCCGGATGGGCTGGCTGGTGATCCTGGGCAGCCTCCCGATCATCATCCTGGGCCTGCTCTTCCAGGACCAGATTGAATCGGTGCTGCGCAGCCTGTGGATCGTCGCCACCACGTTGATCGTCTTTGGCATGATCCTCGCCGTAGCCGACGCCGTCGGGCGCCAGGAACGCGACCTCACCAGCCTCAGCTACAAGCACGGCATCTTCTACGGACTCGCCCAGGCCATGGCCCTGATCCCCGGCGTCTCGCGCTCCGGCGGCACCATCACGGCCGGCCTGCTGATGGGCTACACCAGAGAGGCCGCAGCCCGGTACTCCTTCCTGCTCGCCATCCCGGCAGTATTCGGCAGCGGCCTGTACCAGCTGTACAAGGTGGTTTCCAAGGACGGGATCACCGGTCCCTACGGCCTGCCCGAGACCGCCCTGGCCACCGTGATCGCTTTCGTGGTGGGTTACGTCATCATCGGCTGGTTCCTGCGCTACGTCTCGACCCGCAGCTACCGCATCTTCGTCTGGTACCGCATCCTGCTGGGGCTGGCCCTGTACCTGCTCCTCGGTTTCAATGTCATCAGCGCCTAGCACTAGGCTTGGGATGTGAAATCCTGGATCTCCCGCCCCGTTCCTCAGCTTCCGGGCAGTATGCCTGCACTGCGACTTTTCGACACCGTAACGGGAGGCCCGGCCACCCTTGAGGCAACCGGGCAGCAGTCCATGTACGTATGCGGCATCACCCCGTACGACGCCACCCACATGGGGCACGCGGCCAGCTACGTGGCCTTCGACCTGCTGAACCGGGCCTGGCGCGACGGCCGCCAGCAGGTGTCCTACGTGCAGAACGTCACCGACGTCGACGATCCGCTCCTGGAGCGCGCCACGGCGACCGGCGTTGACTGGCGTGAACTTGCCGCCAGCCAGATCGAGTTGTTCCAGACCGACATGGAAGCCCTCAACGTCCTCGCGCCGGACCACTACGTGGGTGCCGTCGAGGCGATCCCGCGGATTGTTCCGGCCATCGAGTCTCTCCTGGAGCGGGGCTTGGCGTACCGCGTGGCCGGGGGAGCGGGCGAGCCTGACGGGGACGTCTATTACGACGTCGAAGCCGCCGGCAAGCACTCTGCCGAGGCAGAGGACGCCTGGACCCTCGGCTCCGTCTCCGGGCTCTCCGACGCCGAGATGCTGGAACTGTTTGCCGAGCGCGGTGGCGACCCCGGCCGCGCCGGAAAGCGGCAGGCCCTGGACCCGTTGTTGTGGCGCGTTGCCCGTGACGGCGAACCGAGCTGGCCCGGCGGCGCCCTGGGTGCGGGCCGTCCCGGCTGGCACATCGAATGTACCGTGATCGCCCAGCAGTACCTGCCCGCACCCTTCACCGTGCAGGGCGGCGGCTCAGACCTCGTGTTCCCGCACCACGAGATGGGCGCAGGCCACGCCTGGTCGCTGGCCGGGGTGCCGCTGGCCAAACACTTTACCCACGCCGGCATGGTGGGGCTGGACGGCGAGAAAATGAGCAAGTCCAAGGGCAACCTGGTGCTCGTCTCCAAGCTCCGGGCGGAAGGTGAGGAACCGGCCGCGATCCGGCTGGCCATCCTGGCCCACCACTACCGCAGCGACTGGTCGTGGACGGCGGAGGGCTTCGCCGAAGCCAAAGAACGCCTCCGCACCTGGCGCGCCGCGGCCGAGGTCGCGCCCTCAGGTTCAGCCGCTCCGCTCCTTGGCCAGCTCCGGGCAGCACTCTCGGACGACCTCGACGCCCCCCGCGCACTGGCAGCTGTGGACGCCTGGGCAGGCGCGGCGCTGACGGCCGACGCCGGTGAGGGGTCCGCGGCCGATGCCGCACTCGTGGGCGACGCCGTCGACGCATTGCTCGGCGTCGAACTTTWGGCCGGTAGCTCCCGGCGCGGTATGACCAGCGCCGGGACCGAAGGGCCTGCCTGGAAGCTAGGGCTTGTCCTTGCCCCGGCGCTTGAGGTACCGCTCGAATTCGCGGGCGATGGATTCACCGCTGGCCTCCGGGAGGTCGGCGGTGTCCTTCGCCTCTTCAAGCTGCCGGACGTAGGCAGCGATCTCGGGATCCTCGGTGGCGAGTTCGTCGACGCCGCGCTCCCACGCGTCCGCGTCCTCCACCAGTTCCTGGGTGTCCACCGGAACCTGCAGCAGCTCCTCGATCCGGTGCAGCAACGCCAGCTGGGCCTTCGGGGACGGTGCCTGCGCGACGTAGTGCGGCACCGCGGCCCATAGCGAGACTGTAGGCAGGCCGGCAAGCAACGCCACTTCACCGAGCACGCCGACAATCCCCACCGGGCCCTCGTACTGCGAGGCCTCAAGGTCCATCCGTTCCCGCAGCGCGGCGTCGTCCGTTGAGGCGCTGACGGGAATCGGCCGGCTGTGCGGCACGTCCGCGAGCAGGGCGCCGACCAACACCACGTAGTCCACGTTCAGCGCCTCCGCGTGGACCAGCAGCTCAGCCGTGTAGGCCCGCCACTTGTACGAGGGTTCCGTGCCCTGGACGAAGATGACGTCCACGTTTGAGTCGGGCACCCTGGCCTTGAAAATGCGGGTGGAAGGCCACTTGATCTTCCGCTCGCCGGAGGCCGTCCGGCGGATCGTGGGGCGGGTGAACTGGAAGTCGTAGTATTCGTCCGCATCAATGGAGCCGACCTTCTTGCCGCCCCACAGCTTGTTGAGGTAGCGCAACGCATCACTGGCGGCCTCACCGGCGTCGTTCCAGCCCTCAAAGGCCGCGAGCATCACGGTGACGCGCTGGCCCTCGGGCACGGGCTGCAGCAGCCGTTCCGGCTCAGGCGTGGCGCCAGTCTCCGCGGTGTCTGGCTCGAAGCTATTCATGTGTTCACCCTACGTCCAAGTCGCGGGCGCGTGCAGGAAGGAAAACGCCCAAGCCACCTTGAAATTCGCCGACGGCGTAGCCCCGGGCACCCCGCAGTACCCGCACCGTAGACTGAAGGGCATGCGATCCCCAGTCTCCCAGCCCCCGCTCAAAGCCGTCTTATGGGACATGGACGGCACGATCGTGGACACGGAACGCTACTGGATCGAAGCTGAGCACGCCCTTGTGGCGGCCCATGGCGGACAGTGGTCGCACGAAAAAGCGATGCAGCTTGTTGGCCAGTCACTGGTCTTCTCCGCCGGCATCCTGCAGGACGCCGGCGTCGAGCTCGAAGTCCGCGAAATCATCGACACCCTGACCGGGCATGTCGTCAGCCTGGTCCGCCAGTCCGTCCCCTGGCGTCCGGGGGCACGCGAGCTGCTTGAGGAACTGCACACCGCCGGCGTCCGCTGCGCCCTTGTGACCATGTCCGAGGCCCCGCTGGCCCGCGAGATCGTGGCCAGCCTGCCCAAGCCCTACTTCGAGTTCCTCATCACGGGGGACACCGTGGCGCAGGGCAAGCCCCATCCGGAGGCTTACCTCAAAGCGGTGGAACTCCTGCAGGAGGATGACCCTAGCCTGGACCACCGGCACTGCGTGGCCCTGGAAGACTCGGGGCCGGGCGTGGCGGCGGCGGTCGCGTCCGGTGTCATCACAGTGGCCATCCCGCACCTCGTGCCGCTGCTGGATGACCCGCGCCGCGCCACGTGGGACACCTTGGCCGGACGCGGTGTTGCGGACCTTGAAGAACTCGTCGCCCTCCGGCACGCGAACGACGGCGGACTCCCGGGCTCAATCCCCGAACTGGCCGGAACCCGTGGGGGCCGGAGCCTTGACTGAGCAGCCGCCGCAGAAGCCCGCAGGGAACCCGACAGGGGAGCCCGGGGAAGTCCCGTTCTCGCTCCGCGGCGGGATCCCGCTCGGCAGGATCGCCGGGATTCCCGTGGTGCTGGCCTACTCGTGGTTCGCTATCGCCGCCTTCACCGTGATCGCCTATGGCCCGGTGCTCGCACACAACGATCCCCGGCTTGGCGCCTCGGCCTATCTCGTGGCGTTCGCGTACTCGGTACTGCTGCTGGTCTCCGTGCTGGTGCACGAACTGGCCCACGCGCTCACCGCCCGCCTCTATCGCTGGCCGACCCGGAAAATTGTGCTCAACCTGTGGGGCGGCCACACCCAGTTCGAAGAATTCACCGCATCCCCTGGCCGGTCTGTGCTGGTGGCCATGGCCGGACCTGTGGCCAACCTGGTGCTGGCCGGCGCCGGCTGGCTGGTCCTCGCCGGCGGGCAGCTGCACGGCGTGGCGGACACCCTGGCCAACATTTTCGTCTGGGCCAACCTGCTGATCGGCATCTTTAATGTCCTCCCCGGCCTGCCGCTGGACGGCGGGCGACTGGTGGAATCCGCGGTCTGGAAAGTCACCGGCAGCCACGAACAGGGCACTATCGCGGCCGGCTGGGCCGGGCGGATCATCGTCATCGCCCTGGCAACGTGGTTTGTGGTCCTGCCGTTGCTGAGCGGTAACCGGCCGGACACGTCCTTGATGCTGATCACTGTCCTGGTGGGCGGCTTCCTGTGGATGGGCGCCTCGGCCTCGATCCAGCAGGCCAGATACCGGGGCAGGCTCCACCTGGTGGACGCCGCGGCCCTGGCCGAACCCGCCGTCGGGCTTCCGGACACCGCGAGCGTGCTGGACGTGCTGCGGCATTCGCCCCGGGGCGCGCCCGCCGTCGTGCTGTACGGCCCGGACTTGCGGCCGGCCGCCGTCGTCGACGAGTCCGCCGCGGCGGACGTCCCCGAAGCGCTGGCGGCAGCGACACCGGCAACCGCAGTCGCCTACCCTCTGGCTGCCGGCGCTTACGTCAAGGAAGGTGACCGGGGCGCTGACCTGCTGTCCTATCTAGCCCAGCTGCAGGGCTCGGATTACGCGGTGGTTAACAACGCCGGAACTGTCACCGGACTCCTGCGGCAACTGACCGTCCTCAACGCCCTCACGGGAAAGCAAACGCGCGGCTCCGTCCGTCCACGGGCCGGCGGCGAGGCCCGGAACCAGGACCAGAACCGGTAGAGTTACCTGCCGGTCGTGAATTTCCCGGCCCACGACCACGGGCCGGTGCCCGCCGCCCATCCGCGGCCACCCAGCTTTACAGGAGCGAGGAACACCTTCATGAGCAGCGACACCGCCGCCAACCCCACCCCTACCGACGACACGGCAGCCGCCGCCGGTGCCGCAKCGCCCGACGCCGGGGCTTCCGCACCGGTCGGTGCCAACCGCCGCCGCGGACCGTTCCGCGAGGGTGAGCGTGTGCAGCTGACCGATGAACGCGGCCGGATGAACACCATCAGCCTGGAAGCGGGCGGCGCCTTCCACACGCACCGCGGTTTCCTCAACCACGACGAAATCATCGGCAAGCCGGACGGCTCGGTGGTTGTGAACAACGTCGGACAGCAGTACCAGACGCTTCGCCCGCTGCTCTCGGACTTTGTCCTGTCGATGCCCCGCGGTGCCGCTGTGGTGTATCCCAAGGACGCCGGCCAGATCGTCACGATGGCCGACATCTTCCCGGGTGCCCGCGTGGTCGAAGCCGGCGTCGGCTCGGGTGCGCTCTCCATCTCCCTGCTCCGGGCGGTGGGGGACAACGGCTACCTGCACTCCTTTGAACGCCGCGAGGAGTTCGCCGACATTGCCCGCGGCAACGTCGAAACCATCTTTGGCGGCGCACACCCGGCCTGGCAGATCAGCCTCGGCGACTTCCAGGAGGAAGTGGTCCGGACTGAAGCCCCCGGCTCCGTGGACCGCGTGGTCCTGGACATGCTGGCACCGTGGGAATGCCTCGACGCCGTTGCCACCGTCCTCGCACCGGGTGGCGTGTGGATCAATTATGTCGCCACTGTCACTCAGCTTTCCCGCACCGCAGAGGCCATCCGCGCCGACGGCCGGTTCACCGAACCGGATGCCTGGGAATCCATGGTCCGCGGCTGGCACCTGGAGGGCCTGGCTGTACGCCCGGACCACCGGATGGTCGCCCACACCGGCTTCCTGCTGGTGACCCGCCGGCTGGCCGACGGCGTTACCGGCATCTCCGTGAAGCGACGGCCCTCTAAGACCGAGTTCGACGCCGAGGACGTGAACGCCTGGACTCCCGGCGCCGTTGGCGAACGTGCGGTCTCCGACAAGAAACTCCGGCGTGCTGCCCGCGACGCGATCGCCGGCACCAACGTCAAAGACACCCCCGAGGTCACGAACTAGTCCGCATTTCGGATGTCTTCAACAGCACCCGCCGTCTTGGGGCTATGGTCTTAATAGAAGGACGGAAGGGGCTGATGATGATGGAGACTCCGAATAACGAACACGGCGGAACGCCGGCGGAGGACGAGGCCCAGAGGGCAGGCGGCGCCGGCCAGCCGGTGCCGGCGGCGGCCGGCGGGGTGGACTTTACCGCGAACGAGCTGTCCGTCGCCGAGCGCCAGGTAAACATCCTCCGGGACAAACTCCGCCACATTGACCGCCAGCTGGCGGCTGCCACGCAAAACAACTCCAAGCTCGTGGGCATGCTGGAAACGGCCAAGGCCGAAATCCTGCGGCTGAAGAACGCGCTGGACCAGGAAGGGCAGCCGCCGTACAGCTTCGGGACCATCCTGCAGCTGAACCCCAAGCGGCGGCCCGAGCCGGGAAGYAGCGG
This sequence comes from Arthrobacter sp. 05L45_2, assembly GCF_056397525.1. Taxonomy (NCBI): domain Bacteria; kingdom Bacillati; phylum Actinomycetota; class Actinomycetes; order Micrococcales; family Micrococcaceae; genus Arthrobacter; species Arthrobacter sp. 05L45_2. The sequence goes on from NZ_JBFTNO010000087.1 coordinate 8,292, forward strand.
GCAGGCAGCAACTGAAGAGTCCGTGGACATCTTCAACGCCGGGCGCAAAATGCGCGTAGGCATCAGCCCGCTCGTGAACCTCAACCAGCTCTCCGTCGGCCAGGAAGTCTTGCTCAACGAAGCCCTCCTGATAGTGGCCGGGCTCGGCTACGAACGGGCCGGGGACCTCGTAACGCTCAAGGAGCTTCTGGGCAGCGACCGCGCCCTGGTGGTGGGACGCGCCGACGAGGAACGTGTCATCAGGCTCTCCGGTGCTCTCCTGTCCCAGAAACTCCGGGTCGGGGATGCCCTTTCCATCGACAGCCGCACCGGCTACGCCCTGGAGAAGATCCCGCGCTCCGAGGTGGAGAACCTCGTCCTCGAAGAGGTCCCTGATATCACCTACCAGGACATCGGCGGCCTGGGACCACAGATCGAGCAGATCCGCGACGCCGTCGAACTGCCTTTCCTGCACCCGGACCTGTACCGGGAGCACGGCCTGAAGGCGCCCAAGGGGATCCTGCTCTACGGCCCTCCCGGCTGCGGCAAGACCCTCATCGCCAAAGCCGTCGCCAACTCGCTGGCGGCGCGGGCAGCGGAGCGCGCGGGCAAGTCCGACATGAAGAGCTACTTCCTGAACATCAAGGGACCGGAGCTGCTGGACAAGTACGTCGGCGAAACCGAACGGCACATCCGGCTGATCTTCTCCCGGGCCCGGGAGAAAGCGTCAGACGGCAGCCCCGTGGTGGTGTTCTTCGACGAGATGGATTCGCTGTTCCGCACCCGGGGCACCGGCATCTCCTCCGACGTGGAGACCACCATCGTGCCGCAGCTGCTCAGCGAAATTGACGGCGTCGAACGGCTGGACAACGTCATTGTGATCGGCGCTTCCAACCGCGAGGACATGATCGACCCCGCCATCCTGCGGCCGGGCCGGCTGGACGTCAAGGTCAAGATCCAACGGCCCGACGCCGAGGCGGCTGCTGACATCTTCAACAAATACATCACCCCGGACCTGCCGTTCCATCAGCAGGACCTCGCCGAGCACCACGGCGATGCCCAGGCCACAGTGGACGCCATGATCCAGCGCACCGTTGAGGCCATGTACTCCACCGAGAAGTCCAACGAATACCTGGAGGTCACCTACGCCAACGGTGATACCGAAATGCTCTACTTCAAGGACTTCAACTCCGGCGCCGTCGTCCAGAACGTGGTGGACCGGGCCAAAAAGTCCGCCATCAAGGACCTGCTGACCACGGGCCAGAAGGGTCTTCGCATCGACCATCTTCTCCGCGCAGTGGTGGACGAGTTCCGCGAACACGAGGACATGCCCAACACCACCAACCCCGATGACTGGGCCCGGATCTCCGGTAAAAAGGGCGAACGCATTACCTACATCCGTACCATCGTCCAAGGCAAGGCCGGCCAGGAGCCCGGGAAGTCCATCGAGACGATGCCCACCACGGGCCAGTACCTGTGACCGCGGGTCCCGCGTCGGCATCCTCGGGCCTGCCCGTCGGCGGCGCCATGCGGGTTATGGGATCGGAGACCGAGTACGGCATCCACGCGCCGTCGGCGCCCGGCGCCAACGCCTCCATGATGTCCGCCCGGGTCATCCAGGCTTACGCGCAGGTGACGCGCCAGCGCGCCGCCGGCGGGGCCGAAACCCGCTGGGACTACACCGACGAGGAGCCGCTCCACGACGCCAGGGGCTGGACCCTCGAGCGGAGCAGGGCGGACCCCGAGCAGCTCACTGACCGGCCGCCGGTCCTGGACGCGGAGGCCGTGGCCCTGGCCTACGGCCGTGCCGAACTGGACCACGACGGCGATGACGAGTCCGGGTCCCTGCTGATGAACATGGTGCTCGGCAACGGGGCGCGCCTGTACGTCGACCACGCCCACCCGGAGTATTCCAGTCCGGAAGTGACGAACCCGCGCGACGCCGTGACGTGGGACGCCGCCGGGGACCTGGTGGCGCTGGCCGCGGTCCGGCGGCTCGCCGCCGACCCCGAGTTGCCGCCGATCAACCTTTACAAGAACAACACGGACAACAAATCCGTGTCCTACGGTTCCCACGAGAACTACCTGATGCCGCGCTCTGTCCCGTTCGGCGAAATCGTGAGGGGCCTGACGCCGTTCTTCATCACCCGCCAGATCATGTGCGGGGCGGGGCGCGTCGGGCTGGGCCAGGACAGCTCACGGCCCGGCTACCAGATCAGCCAACGCGCGGACTTCTTCGAGACCGAGGTGGGGCTCGAAACCACCATCCGGCGTCCCATCATTAACACCCGCGACGAACCCCACGCCACGGCGGACAGGTACCGGCGCCTGCACGTCATCATCGGCGACGCCAACCTCAGCCAGGGCGCCAATTTCCTCAAGTTCGGCACCACCGCCATGGTCCTGAGCCTCATCGAGGCCGGGCTGGCGCCCAGGATCGAGGTCCACGAGCCTGTCGCCGCGCTGCAGACCGTCAGCCACGACACGTCACTCACGGCGACGCTCCGGCTGGCCGACGGCCGCCGCATCACCGCCCTGGACCTGCAATGGATCTACTTCGAGGCCGCCGCCAAGCTTGCCCAGGACACCGGCGTCGCCGACGCGGTGGACGGGGACGGCCACACCCACGCCGTGCTGGAGCGCTGGTCGGCGACCCTGACCGCGCTCGACAGCGACCGGGCCGCCGCAGCATCAACCGTGGAGTGGCTGGCCAAGCTCACCCTGCTCGAGGGCTACCGGCAGCGTGACGGCCTGGAATGGTCCGATGCGCGGCTGGGGCTCGTGGACCTGCAGTGGGCGGACATCCGGCCGGAGAAGGGGCTCTACCACCGCCTGCTGGCGCGCGAGAGGATGCAGCGAATCGTCGACGACGCCGCGATCACCCGGGCGGTGACGGAACCGCCGTCGGACACCAGGGCCTTCTTCCGCGGCCGCTGCGTCAGCCGCTTCGGCTCCGATCTGGTCGGCGCCAGCTGGGACTCGGTGATCTTCGATCTGCCCGGCCGGGGCAAGCTGCAGAGGGTGCCAACCCGGGAACCGCTGCGCGGCACTGAGGCGCTCACGGCAGGCCTGTTTGCCCGGCACCGCGAGGCCGCACCGTTCCTCGCCGAGCTCCTCGGACTGCCGCCCGGTTCGTGAGCCCAAAGCCCCCGTGAGGGGCCCTGACGTGGCAATATGGCTTTACAGGGTGTCCCGCTC
>NZ_JBFTNO010000088.1:0-11297 GCF_056397525.1 Arthrobacter sp. 05L45_2
TTATTGCCGGGCATCTTGCCGGCACCCCGCGCCCGGTCCTGGATCATGACGGAATCGAGGGCCGGCGGCTCCTGGCCTACCGGGACACGGACCGCTTCGTCACGGCCCGGACCGGGCTGATCCCRCTCAGCGTCTCAGCAGACCGGCTGGCGCACCCGGCCATGCGCTGCGCCGTGATCCAGGCCAAGATCGCGGCGGAGTTCGGCGCCCAGGCCAGGGACGGAAGTGGTCGGCTGGCCGAGGTCTACCCGGCRGCGTCMCTGAAGYYCTGGGGCCTGCTGGCSCGSGGCTACAAAGGCCGCGGCGCACCGGAAACAGAGCGCCTGGGCAGCCTCCTGGCCGGACTTCGGGACGCCGCCCCTGGCTGGACCTGGCCGGGCACGAGGAGCAACTGGCCGGCTCGGACGACATGTTCGATGCCCTGGTCGCGGCCCTGACCGCCCGGGCCGTGGCCGTTGGCGCGAGCATCCGCCCCGACGCCGCCCACGCCGGGGCCGCCCGGTCCGAGGGCTGGATCCATCTGCCCACCGGCGGCCTGGAGGCGCTCACCGCGCCCCGGGCCTGACCCGCCGCGATCGCGCCCAGGCGAGGGTCGCCCCTAGCCGCCGAGGCTCCAGCCGCTGATCTCCTTCGCGTCCTCGCCGTGGGCCCGTGTGTGGTTGTGGGCCACGATGCGCTGGTCCTGCAACGACTGGCGCAGCAGCGAGTGCCGTTCCGCCAGGCCCGGCACCCGGTCGATCGCGTCGATGGCCAGCTGGAACCGGTCGATGCCGTTGAGCATGGCCATATCGAACGGTGTGGTGGTGGTCCCCTCTTCCTTGTAACCGCGCACGTGCAGCCCCTCCTGGTTGGTGCGGCGGTAGGCCAGCCGGTGGATCAGGGACGGGTAGCCGTGGTAGGCGAAGATGATGGGCTTGTCGGCGGTGAAGATGCCGTCAAAGTCCCGCGACGAAAGTCCGTGCGGGTGCTCGGCGGCGTCCTGCAGCCGCATCAGGTCCACCACGTTGACCACCCGGATCTTCAGTCCGGGTGCACCGGCCTTTAGCAGCTCCGCGGCCGCGACCGTCTCCACGGTGGGGACGTCGCCCGCGCAGGCCAGCACGACGTCGGGCTCCTCGCCGGGGACCTCGGACCCGGCAAACTCCCAGATCCCCAAGCCCCGCTGGCAGTGGTGCGCCGCGTCGGCGGGCCCGAGCCAGGTGGGAGATGGCTGCTTTCCGCTGACCACGATGTTGACGTAGTCCCGGGACACCAGGCAGTGCTCCATCACGGAGAGCAGCGTGTTGGCGTCCGGCGGCAGGTAGACGCGGATGACCTCGGCCTTCTTGTTCACCGCGTGGTCGATGAATCCCGGGTCCTGGTGCGAGAAACCGTTGTGGTCCTGCTGCCAGACATGCGAGGAGAGCACGTAGTTCAGGGAGGCCACGGGCTGGCGCCACGGGAGGTCGCGGTGGACCTTCAGCCACTTGGCATGCTGGTTGAACATCGAGTCGACAATGTGAATGAAGGCCTCGTAGCAGCTGAAAACGCCGTGCCTGCCGGTCAGCAGGTAGCCCTCGAGCCACCCCTGGCACAGGTGCTCGCTGAGGACTTCCATCACCCGGCCGGCGCGGGCAAGGTGTTCGTCCACCTCCTCGATCCGGTACTGCCAGACCTTGTCCGTCACCTCATAGACATCCTGCAGCCGGTTGGACGCGGTCTCATCCGGGCCGAACAGGCGGAAGGTCTCCGGGTTCAGGGCGATGACGTCGCGGAGCCAGGAGCCGAGGGTGATCATGGCGCTGACCCGGTCCCTGCCCGGCTGGGCGACCTCCACGGCGTGGTCCGAGTAGCCGGGCAGCTTTAGGTCCCTGAGCAGGATGCCGCCGTTGGCGTGCGGGGTGGCGCCCATCCGCAGTTCCCCGGCCGGGGCGTTGGCGGCGACGTCGGGGCGGAGCCGGCCCTCGGCGTCGAACAGTTCGTCGGGCCGGTAGGACTCCAGCCACCGGCCGAGCTGCGCGAGGTGCTCGGAGTTGGTGCGGACCTCGGCGAGCGGCACCTGGTGGCTCCGCCACGTCCCTTCCACCTGCAGCCCGTCCACGGTTTTCGGCCCGGTCCAGCCCTTCGGCGAGCGCAGCACGATCATCGGCCACGCGGCGGCCGGGACCGACCCGTCACCCTGTCCCCCGGTGCGCCGCCCGGCCTGGATCTCCCGGATGTCTGCCAGGCAGCGGTCCAGCACGGCGGCGAAGTCCCGGTGCGCGGCCGCGGTGTCGTCCGGGTCCGTGACGGTCACGAAGTGCGGCTCGTGCCCGTAGCCGCGCAGCAGCTGCTCCAGCTGGGCTTCGGGCATACGCGCCAGGATGGTCGGGTTGGCGATCTTGTAGCCGTTCAGGTGCAGGATCGGCAGSACGGCCCCGTCCGACGCCGGGTCCAGGAAGTTGTGGGAGTGCCAGCTTGCAGCGAGCGGCCCGGTCTCGGCCTCGCCGTCACCGATGACGACGGCGGTGATCAGCTGTGGGTTATCAAAGACAGTGCCGTACGCGTGGGCCAGCGAGTACCCGAGTTCGCCACCCTCGTTGATGGAGCCCGGGGTTTCCGGTGCAGCGTGGCTGGGGATGCCGCCGGGGTACGAGAACTGCCGGAACAGCTCCGCCAGGCCGTCTTCGTCCGGGCCAACGTTGCTGTAGATCTCCGAGTACGTCCCTTCCAGCCAGGCGTTGGCCACCACGGCGGGTCCGCCGTGGCCTGGACCGGCGACGAACAGCATCTCCTGGGCGTCCCGGCGGATGACCCGGTTCAGGTGCGCGTAGATGAAGTTCAATCCCGGGGTGGTGCCCCAATGGCCGAGCAGGCGGGATTTGGTGTCTTCGGCGCTGATTGGCCGGCGCAGCAGCGGATTGGCCCGCAGGTAGATCTGCCCCACCGAAAGGTAGTTCGCGGCCCGCCACCACCTGTCGACTAGGCCCAGGTCCGCGGCGTTGTCCCCGTCCGGCGTTGCTTGCACTGTCCGCTCTTCGACCTCATCAGCCACCGTTGTACTCCGCTCCGGTCCGTGCCGCCGTCGGCGGCGCCTGACCCCATCGCAACATCTTCCGTGCGCCCGGCACAAGCCCGGTGCCAGGGGCCGGGCGGGCCGGCGGGCGGCCCGGGGCGGGTCTGTTACGGGGCCGGCACCTCGTGCTTGCCTCCGGTTTACCACGCGGTAGTGTGGCATCCAGAATGTTCACGCTGACCATCAACCAGACCGACAGCCGGCGCGACGGCGACCGTGTGCCGCAGCTCCTCAAGGACCTGCGGCACATTCCGGCGCGCCTCGATTTCGACCGCTCCGTCGAGGACGAAGTCCAGGGAATCGTTGACTGCCCGCGGCAGGCCGTCGAGGCCGCGCTGATCGCGCTGCGGACCGGCGCCTGGTATGTCGGGATCGGCGTGGGCCCGGTCAATGAACCGCTGCCGAACCAGATCAAGGACGCGTCCGGCCACGGGCTGGTGTACGCCCGCCGCGCCGTGGACCGGCTCCGGAACGGCAAGGACCGTATCCCGGTGGCGGTGGAGGGCCCCTTCGCGGACCTGGCCGCCGAGGCCGAGGCCGWCCTGCGGCTCCTGGGCCACATTGTCCACGACCGCAGCGCCGCCGAATGGCGGGTGCTGGACCTGCTCACTCCCGGGGTGCGCGGCCAGCAAAAAGCCGTGGCGGAGGAGCTCGCCATCACCACGCAGGCAGTCAGCAAGGCGGTGGCGCGGGCGCAGTGGAACGAGGAGCACGCGGCCCGGCCGGCGGCCGCCCGGCTGCTCGCCCTGATCCTCGAGGTCCGCTAGGCCCCCTCGGCGGGCTCCCGGGGTCCGCTAGGACCCGAGGAGGATGCTGCGCAAAACGTGCGCGGCGCCGTCGTCGTACACCGAGTGGGTGACCTCGTCGGCGGCGGCAATGACYTCGGCGGGTGCCTGGCCCATGGCCACGCCGCGGCGCGCCCAGGTGAGCATCTCGATGTCGTTCCGGCCGTCGCCGACCGCCACCGTGCGGTGCGCGTCGATGCTGAGCCGTGAGCGCAGCTGTTCCAGGGCGCTGGCCTTGGTGACCCCGGCCGCCGCGATGTCCAGCCACGCCGTCCAGCCGACGGAGTAGGTGACGCCGGCGAGGCCGACGTGGCGGATGGCTGCGTTGAACTCCTCCGGTGTGTTCTCCGAGCTGAACACCACAACGCGCACGGCCGTGGCCTCAAGCATGGTCTGGAAGTCGACGCCGATCGCCTCGACGCCGAAGCTGGCGTCCTGGAAGCGCTCGGTGGAGAGGAAGTTGCCGTCGGCGTCCTCGAGAGCGTACTTGGCGGAGGGCAGCCGCTTGCGGAGCGCCCGGAGGGCGGGGCCGGGATCGAAGGTGGCTTTGTGGAGCACTTCGTAGCCGTCCGGCAGCCCGGAATCAACCCGCAGGGTCACGCCGCCGTTGGAGCAGACCGCGTACCCGTTGTCGATGCCGATGTGCTCGATGATCGGCAGGGTGGCGTTGAGCGAGCGGCCGGTCGCGATCATCACTTTGTGCCCGGCGGCCACGACGGCCTGGGCGGCTTCCCGGACGGGAGCGGACATGTGGCCGTCGTGGTCGACGAGGGTTCCGTCGACGTCGAGGGCGATCATCATTTTGTCATTTGCATCTCGCTGGTCATCGTTGCCAGCGACTGAGGCTTCAGTCAATGTAGTCATCTAACAAGTAGACCAGACACCGCCGACAGCTGGTAGGACGCGCGCCACAGCAGGGTGTGAAGCGTTGGTGAACAGCTGCCGACGGCGGGTGGCTAGAGGACGGGGAGGACCGTCATGCCGCCGAGGTACGTCTGCAGGGCGGCCGGAACGTTGACCGAACCGTCCGGGTTCTGGTGGTGCTCCAGGATCGCGACAATCCAGCGGGTGGTGGCCAGGGTGCCGTTGAGGGTGGCCACGGCACGGGTGCCCTTGGGTGCGCCGTCCTCGTTCAGGACGCGTTCGCGGATGTTGAGCCGGCGTGCCTGGAAGGTGGTGCAGTTGGAGGTGGAAGTCAGCTCGCGGTAGGCGCCCTGGGTGGGGACCCAGGCTTCGCAGTCGAACTTGCGGGCCGCGGAGGTGCCGAGGTCGCCGGCAGCGGTGTCGATCACCCGGTAGGGCAGCTCGCACTTGGCCAGCATCTCCTCTTCCCAGGCCAGCAGCCGCGCGTGCTCGGCGGGCGCCTCTTCAACGGTGGTGTAGATGAACATTTCCACCTTGTTGAACTGGTGGACCCGGATGATGCCGCGGGTGTCCTTGCCGTGCGATCCGGCCTCGCGGCGGTAGCAGGAGCTCTGCCCGGCGTAGCGGATCGGTCCGCCGCTCAGGTCCAGGATTTCGTCGGCGTGGTAGCCGGCGAGGGCCACCTCCGAGGTCCCGACCAGGTAAAGGTCGTCCTCCGCCAGCCGGTAGATCTCGGCGTCGTGCTTGACGTCGAATCCGGTGCCCTGCATGGTTTCCGGGCGCACCAGGGTGGGGGTGATCATGGGGACGAAGCCGGCGTCGATGGCCTGCTCCATGGCCATCTGCAGCAAGGCCATTTCCAGCCGGGCCCCGACGCCGCGCAGGAAGTAGAAGCGCGATCCGGAGACCTTGGCGCCGCGCTCCATGTCAATGGCGCCGATCAGCTCGCCGATTTCCAGATGGTCTTTGGGCTCGAAGTCGGGGAACTCGCGGGGCGTCCCGACCGTCTTGACCACCACGTAGTCGTCTTCACCGCCGGCGGGGACGCCGTCCTCGACGAGGTTGGGGATGCCGCGGAGCAGTTCCTCCTGCGCGGACTGGGCGACGTCGGCCTCCGCGGACGCCTCCTTGACCGATGCTGCGAGCACCTTGACCTCGGCCAGCAGGGCCTGCTTTTCCTCGCCCTTGGCCTGGGCCACCTTCTTGCCGAAGGCGTTCTGCTCGGCCCGCAGGTTCTCGAAGCGGATCAGCGCCGCGCGCCTGGCGGCGTCCGCCGCGATGATCGCGTCCACCACGGATTCGTCGGCGCCGCGGGCGCGCTGGCTGGCACGGAACTTGTCCGGATTGTCGCTGAGGTCTTTTACGTCGATCACCGGATAAGACTATCGAACCCGGGGGCCGTCCTCCGGCAGTCCTGCCGCAGGGTACACGCGGGATAGTGTTGGACCAACATGCGCGACTGGCTGCTTTACCTCGTCATCGCTGGAGCCCTGGTATTCGCGGTCTCCAGCTGGTGGGGCGTGCGCCGGCTCAAGGCCAAGCACATCCGCAGCGCCGTCTGGGAAGAAACGCACAATCCGGACCTGGCCACCCAAAAGGTCGCCGTGGTGCTGAACCCGATCAAGTCCCGGTCCGCGGAGGCCCGTGCCCTGGTGGAAAGCGCCTGCCTCGCGGCCGGCTGGGAGGCGCCGCGGTTTTTTGAAACCACCGCGGAGGACCCCGGCTTCTCGCAGGCGCGCGCCGCCGTCGAGTACGGGGCCGACGTCGTCCTGGTGGGCGGCGGCGACGGCACCGTCCGTGTGGTGGCCGACGCCCTCGCGCACACCGACATCGCCATGGGGCTGCTTCCGCTGGGCACCGGCAACCTGCTGGCGCGCAACGTGCACCTCGATATCGGGGACCTGCGCGGCTGCGTCGAAATCGCCCTGTTCGGGCACCAGCGCTTCATTGATACGGCCCGGCTGAAAGTGGAGAACGCCCTGACCGGGCAATCCGCGGAGCACGCGTTCCTGGTGATTGCCGGGATCGGCATGGACGCCGAAGTGGTGGGTGACACCAACGACGGGCTGAAGAAGGCCGTGGGCTGGCTGGCCTACACCGAGGCCGGGGTGCGTCACCTGCCCGGCCGGCGCAAACGGGTTTCCATTGCCCTGGACGACCAGCCGGAGCAGTCCAGGAAGATCCGGAGTGTGCTGTTCGCCAACTGCGGGCTGATTCCGGGCGGGATCGATTTCATTCCGCAGGCCATGATCGACGACGGCATGCTGGACGTGGTGGTCATGAGCCCGCGGAGCGCGATCGGCTGGGTGGCGATGTACTGGAAAATTGTGCTGAAGCACAAGCGGACCCTGCCGGTGATGACGTATTACCGCTCCGGAAAGATTGTCATCAAGTGCGCCGAGCCGATGCCGACGCAGATCGACGGCGATCCCTCGGGCGAAGCCACGTCGGTCACGGTCCAGGTGGAGCCCCGGTCCCTGCTGGTCAGGGTTAAAGAAGACGCCGCACGCCAGGTTTCCCTGAACGGCGGCGCGGCGGCAGGAGCGTCGGGGGCCGGGTAGGCCCCGCACCCGCCGGGCGGTATCCGGCCTAGCTTGCTTCCTTCTTGGCTTCGGCTTCCTTCTTTGCCTCTTCCGCTGCCTTSGCGGCGCGYGCCTCSGACTGCTCGCGRATCATCGCCTGCTCCTCCTCGAAGCGCAGCCGGTCCGCRCGGTCSGCGTCGTCGCCGTCCCAGTCCTGGTTGTCGGCCGTCGGCTTGGGATTGACAATCATTCCCTGGCCGTCATTTTCTGTGGTGTCTGACATGACCCGCTCCCTCCGGTAGAGGACTTCCCCAATATGGATCAGGCAAGCATACGCACAGTTTTCAAGTGGTGGAAGTGCCGCGTGGGGCGTTTGTCTACGCTGTGGGCGAAGCCTCCGCGTTATATTCCTGAACCACGGATGCCCCGGCAAGTATATCTTTGACCCATGCATGGGCCGCCCGGAATGCCTGGTCCGAGGTGTGGGGTGCCACCTCCGCGCGCTGTCCGTCGGCCCGGCCGTAGGAGCCCAGGAACCGCGTGGCGGGGCTGATCCGGTGGAGCCCGGCGAGGGCGTCGGCCACCCGGGCGTCACTCGCGTGCCCGTCGGCGTCGATGCTGAAGAAGTAGTGCCCTAGATACTGGCCGGTGGGCCGGGATTCAATCCGGCTGAGGTTCACGCCGCGGGTGGCGAACTGGTCCAGGATTTCCATCAATGCACCGGGTCGGTCCTCGGGCAGCGGCACCACCACGGTGGTCTTGTCAGCGCCGGTCCGCTCGGGGAGTTCGCCGGGCCGGCCCACCAGCACAAAGCGGGTGACAGCGCCCGGGTTGTCGCCGATATTCTCGGCCAGGACAGCCAGGCCCGGCTGTTCCGCGGCGACAATCGGCGCGCAAATGGCGGCGTCGTAGTGCGGATCGCCGTCCAGCAGGCCCATGGCGGCGGCCGCCGTGGACGATCCCGGAATGTATTCCGCATTGGGCATATGAGCGTCAACCCAGAGCCTGCACTGCGCCCACGCGTGGCCATGGGTGGAGACCCTTCGGACGTCCTCAAGGCGGACGCCGGGCCGTGCCACCAGCACGAAGCTAATGGGCACAAGGGCTTCTCGCAGGATCCGGAGTTCCTGGCCCGTGGCAATCGCGTCCAGGRTGGCCGTCACCCCGCCCTCGACGGAGTTTTCGATCGGAACCATCGCCGCGTCCGCGGACCCGTTACGGACCTTGTCCAGCGCCGTGTTGACGTTGGAGGAGGGAATCCGGACGGCCTCGGCGGCGCCGGGCACCTGCATCAACGCCGCCTCGGTAAAGGTTCCCTCGGGGCCGAGGAACGTGTAGGTGACGGGCGACGCGGGCATGGTTTCTTCTTTCGCTTACAGGATGACGGGCTTGAGGCCGTTGTCGGACACGAGCGGCAGGCCGTTCTCGAGCCACTGGTCCATTCCCCCGGCGACGTTCATGGCGGAGTAGCCGTGGCCCACCAGCCACTGCGCGGCCCGGAAGGAACGCCCGCCGGTGCGGCAGATGACGTAGAGGTCCTCGTCCGGGTCCAGTTCCTCGAGCCGGCCCGGGAGCTGGTCCAGGGGGATGTGCACAGCACGTTCGGCGTGGCCGGCCGCCCACTCGYAGTCCTCGCGGACGTCCAGGATCCGGGCCGCTTCGGGAATGTCGGACACGGTCACGGTGTCGATGTCGCTCATGGTGGTCCTCTCCGCTGAAATACAAAACAAAGTCCGCCCCCAGCGTATCGCCAGCGGTCGCAGCCGGGTCCAACCGGAGGGCACGTTACGCTTCTGCAGAGAGCAAAGGAGACCTATGCCAGCCCTTCGGCCCACTACGCGCAGCACCGGAACGGCCCGGATTGACGGCGCCCTCCGGCGGGTGTGGGCACGTGGCTGACCTCCATGACCTCTCCGCTGTGGCCTTGCGCGACGCCCTGCGCTCCGGCGAGCTGTCCGCGCGGCAGGCCGCGGCCCATTTTCTCGAACGGATAGAGGCCGCGAACCCCGGCCTCGGGGCGTTCATCACCGTCACGGCGGACGACGCCCTCCGGGACGCAGACGCCGCGGACCGCCGGTACGCCCGCGAGGCAGCCCCCGGCGGCGACGGCACGGCTGCCCTCCCGCTGCTGCACGGCATGCCCACCGCCTTCAAGGACCTGACCGACGTCGCCGGCGTCGTCACCACCCACGGCAGTGCCGCCCTGGACCACAAGCCGGCCCCGGCTGACGGCGCCCTCGCCGCGGCGTTGAAGGATGCGGGTGTAGTCTCCCTGGGCAAGACGCAGGTGCCGGAATTCGGGTTGACCGCCTACAGCGAGAACCGGATCGCCCCACCCTCACGCAACCCGTACGCCCTCGGCCGGAGCTCCGGCGGCTCCTCCGGCGGCAGCGCGGCCGCCGTCGCAGCGGGCCTCGTGCCGTTCGCCCCGGGATCCGACGGCGGCGGCTCCATCCGGATCCCGGCCGCAGCCTGCGGCCTCGTGGGCCTGAAACCCGGACGGGGACTGATTCCGGCCGGGGAAAGTACGGGTGACCCGGCCCGGCTGGTGGTCGCAGGTCCGTTGGCCCACTCCGCCGCCGATGCCGCCCTGCTGCTGGACGCCCTCGTCCCGCCGCCGGCGTCGGCGCCAACCGGAGGAGCACTCCCCGGCTACCTGCGGCAGTCCGCCCAGGATCCACCCCCGCTGYGGATCGGCGTCAGCCTGGACAGCCCGTGGCAGGCGGCCTATCCCTTCACACCGGACCCCGAGGCCCTCGACGCGCTCCGTGCAGGGATCCGGCTGCTCGAAGCGGCCGGGCACCAGACCGGCGAGGCAGCCATCCGCTACGACAACCGCTACCCCGGCGCGTTCACCACCGCCTGGACCGCCGGCGTCGGGAACGCCCGCATCGCCCCGCAACGCGAAGCCCTCCTGGCGCCGCTGACCCGGACGTTCCGCCGCAGGGCCCAGCAGCGCAGCGCGTCGAAGCTGAACGAGGCCCTCGCGTTCCTGCGCCAGTTCGAGCGGGACACCGTGGCGCAGTTCTCAGCCTGGGACCTGGTCCTGAGTCCGGCCCTGGCGCAGACGCCCCGGCCCGTCGGCTGGTTTACCGGCGCGGCGCACGGTGACGGTTACTGGCCTGCCGCCGAATGGCCGGGCGACGCGGACGAGGACTACCGGAAGCAGTGCGAATTCGCTCCGTGGTCCTCGCTGGTGAACGTGTGCGGGCTGCCCGCCATCAGCATCCCGGTGCACTGGACCGGCCCCACACCCGGCACGGGCCTGCCGATGGGCATCCAGCTGGTGGGACCCGCAGGGTCCGAGGCGCTGCTGCTCCAGGTGGCCGTCCAGCTGGGTTTCTGACCCGCCGGCACCGGGAATAACCCAGGAATTACCTGCCAGTGGCGGCGTGGGGTTTACTGGTGCCAACGCCGTTACCAACCAATGCCGTTAGCAACAGGAGAGGGATCGATGAAGATCACCGGTGCAGTACTTGAGGAAATCGGGCGGCCCCGCCCCTTCGCGGAGTCCGCCCCGATCAGCATCGCCGAGCTGGAACTCTCCGCTCCCGGCCCGACGGAAATCCTGGTCCGGCTTGAGGCCGCGGGGATCTGCCACTCGGACCTGAGCGTCGTTGACGGCAACCGGGTACGCCCGGTGCCCATGCTGCTGGGCCATGAGGCCGCCGGCCGGGTGGTCGAGGTCGGAGCGGACGTCACCGATTTGGAGCCCGGCCAGCGCGTGGTGATGTCCTTCCTGCCGCGTTGCGAGCAGTGCGAGAACTGCGCGGCGGACGGTCGCCTCCCCTGCACCGCCGGGTCCAAGAGCAACGGCGAAGGAACGCTCCTGCACGGCTCCATGCACCTGAGCCGGGACGGCGAGCCGGTCTTCCACCACCTCGGCGTGTCCGGGTTCGCCAGCCACGCCGTCGTGGACCGGGCCTCGGCGGTACCGGTGGGCGATGACATCCCGCCGGACATCGCCGCCGTGCTGGGCTGCGCGGTGCTGACCGGCGGCGGCGCCGTGCTGAACGCCGCCAAACCCCGGCCTGAGGACAGCATCATGATCGTCGGGCTCGGCGGGGTAGGAATGGCCGCCCTGATTACCGC
>NZ_JBFTNO010000089.1:0-11254 GCF_056397525.1 Arthrobacter sp. 05L45_2
GTGCACCGGCGAGCGTGAACAACGGCTTGGCCAGCTGCGGGGTGAGCGCCGGCTGCTGCGCCGGCACCGGCGCGGGAGCGGCCGCAGGTGCCGCCTGGCCGGTGCCCGGGGAGGGAGCCGCCGTCGTGGTCACGGCTGCGGCAAATTGTGCGGAGGCTGCCAGGATCCCGGCATCGCCGGCAGGGACCGCGGCGGCGCCGGCAAAAGCCGGAACGGCGGCGTGAGACCCGGCAGCGGGGGCCACAGCCACGGGCGCCGCGGCAACCGGGCTGTCCTGCGTAGGCTCGTCAGGGTGCGCCGGAGCCTTGGAGCCCTTGCTGTCGGACGCAGGCTTGGCAGCCCTGGCCGCGGACGAACCCGATGGCGGCGCGGACGCCGCCTCCTGGGTCACGGCCTCGCCAAGGACGGACCTGAAGCTCCCGGCGCCGGCAGCAGAGCCGTCGGACCGGGCACGGCCCCCCTGCTGGGTACCGCGGGCCTGCGCAGGCTGGGCGGCGAGCGCGGACGCCACGTCCATCGCAGCCATGCCCTTCACGAGGCGCCGCCCGCGGGAACGATCCGCCGGATGGACGTGAGGTTGGACTGCTGCTCCCACGCGTCGCGAATCTGGATGGTCTTGCCCGGGACGGGGGCATCGATGGCCTTGCCGTTGCCGAGGTAGATGGAAATGTGGTTCCCGCCGAAGCTCACCAGCAGGTCCCCGGGTTTGGCCTCGGCGAGGGACGCGACCGGGGTCCCCTGCTTCATTTGGTCGCTGACCACGCGGGGCAGTTCAACGCCGAGGTCCTTGAAGACCCGCTGCGTGAAGCCGGAGCARTCCATCCCGGTGGCMGGGTTGGTSCCGCCCCAGACGTASGGCACSCCGATGTACTTCTTGGCCATGGCCACCACGTCGGTTCCGGTCGCGGTGCCCGCCGGAACGGACCCGGTGATGGCAAGGGAAGCGGGTGCGGCGAGGCCGGCCAAGGCGTCAAGGCCGGTGGTGCCGCCCAGTCCCAGGCCCCCGGCGAGCGTTGAGGAGTCAGTTCCGGAGGTCGCGGTGCCGCCGCCGAGGGCGGCGGTGAGTGCGTCGGTGAAGGAACCGGCGTCGCCGGTGCCTGTCCCGGTCGCGAGGGACGCCGTCGCCGCGGACTTCAGCGCCGCGGCGCTGCTCTCGGCCTGCGCGGGACGGGTGAGTTCAGCGATCATCGACTGGATGCCCTGCATCCGGCCCAGTGCTTCGGTCATGCTCATGAGCGGACCTGCTGTTCATCCCGGTGCCAGATCGTCGAGGAGATTTCGTCCAGCGTGGACTGTTCTGCCCGCAGCTCGGCGGTGTTCACCTCGGCGTTGTGCCGGGCCTGGAGCTTTTCAAGCCCCACGGACCGGGTCCGCGCGGCGATGAATTCGTCACGGGCAGCGGCCTCGTCCGTCTCCGCGACGCGGGCCAGGTTCTGCAGGTCCGCGAGCATGCTGTGCGATGCGGAGCGGGACGCGGCGACGGCGCGCAGCGACGCGGAGCTGACAATGTCATCGTCGGCGGCGGAGAGCTGGCGGCGCGCGGAGGCTTCCCGGGCCCGGACGGAGCTGGACCGGGACCGGGCACGGGCGAGCCCGGACGCGGCCTGGTCCTGCTGGATCTGGCGGAGGCGCAGCAGCCCCGCGAGCGAAAATTGCCGGCTCATGCCGCGGCTCCCAAGATCGAAGTGAGGTGGTCCAGCTGGCGCCAGGACTCGGGGTGGGGGGTGGACTCGTCCATCGGCTGCTGGAGGAAACCGCTGACGGAATCCTCGTGGGCCAGTGCAGCATCCACCAGAGGGTTGGTCCCGGCCTGGTAGGCGCCGACGTCGATCAGGTCCTGGGCGGACTTGCGGGCGGCGAGAACCCTGCGCAGCGTGGACGCCGCGTCGAGGTGCTGCCGGGCGTTGACTTTCGTGGCGACGCGGGAGACGGAGCCCAGGACGTCCACCGACGGGAAGTGCCCGGTGACGGCGAGTTTCCGGTCCAGCACCACGTGGCCGTCCAAGATGGACCGGGCGGCGTCGGCAATGGGTTCGTTGTGGTCATCCCCATCCACCAGCACTGTGTAGATGCCGGTCACGGAACCGGTTTCGGCGGTGCCTGCACGTTCCAGCAGCCGCGCGAGGATGGAGAAGGTCGACGGCGGGTAGCCGCGGGTGGCGGGCGGCTCGCCGGCGGAGAGGCCGATCTCGCGCTGGGCCATGGCCACGCGGGTCAGCGAGTCCATCATCAGGACGACGTCCTGGCCCTGGTCGCGGAACGATTCGGCGATGCGGGTGGCGGTGAAGGCGGCGCGCATACGCATTAGGGCGGGCTCGTCGGAGGTGGCGACGACGACCACGGAGCGCGCCAGTCCAACCGGTCCGAGGTCGTCCTCGAGGAATTCGCGGACTTCGCGGCCGCGCTCCCCCACCAGGGCGATCACGGAGACCTCGGCGTCGGTGCCGCGGGCGATCATGGACAGCAGCGAGGACTTTCCAACACCGGAGCCGGCGAACAGCCCCATCCGCTGGCCCTTGCCCAGGGTGGTCATGGTGTCCAGCACGCGGACGCCGGTCTGCAGCGGGGTGTCGATCCGGGCGCGTTTCATGGCGTTGGGGGCTTCATTGTCGATCGGCACGCGGGGGCCGCTGACCAGCGGGCCCTTGCCGTCGATCGGGCGGCCCAGGCCGTCGATGACGCGGCCGAAGAGCCCGGCGCCGGTGGGCACCAGGACGGTGCCGCCCTTGGCGCGGACGGGGTCGCCAGCGGCGACGCCGGCGAGGCGTCCCAGCGGCATGCAGCGCACGGCGCCGTCGAGGGCGGCCACTACCTCGGCGTCGAGCCCGGGGTTTTCACCCACGGTGACGAGRTCTCCGAGTGCGCAGTCCAGGCCGGACACCTCCAGGCCCAGGCCCATCACGGAGGTGACGGTGCCGACGCGCTGTGGCGCCGCGGCGGCGAGGGCGGCGGCGAAGTCGTCGCGCTTCGGGCGCCACTGCGCGATCATGGCCGGCCGCCGTCGGTGTCCGTGGACCCCTGCTGGTCCCCCAGCAGGGCAGCCTTCGCTCGGGCCAGGGCGGTGCCGAGGCTGGCGTCGAGCCACCCCTGCTGGTATTCGACCTTGGCGTCGCCGCGCTGCAGGGACGGGTCCGCGAGCAGCGGGAGGCCGGCCGGGGTGTCCTGGCCTTCCTTTGTGAGCACGTCGATGTCGGCGGGGTGCAGCCGGATGGCCAGCACCGCGGCGGCGTCATTACCCGACAGGGCACGGGCCAGGGCGGCACGGGCGGTCCGGGTTCCCTCGGCCAGTTCGTAGCCCAGGATCGCCTCGGCGAGCTCCAGCGCCGTGCGGGCGAGGACTTCCTCGGCGTCGTGCAGGGCCTGGACGTTGCGGTGTGCGAAGTCGGTCCGGGCCACGGCCAGGGCACGGACCGCACGGTCCAGGTCCTGCTGCCCGGCGGCCAGTGAGGCAGCCTGTTCGGCGGCCATCCGGTCACGCCAGCGCCGCTGTTCCTTCGCGGCGGCCCGGACACCCGCGGCGTAGCCGGCAGCATGGCCCTCGGTGTAGCCGGCCTGCTCGCTGGCCGGCCCGCTGGAGCGCAGCGAGGGGAAGATGATGCGCGCGGGCGGGCTCCCGACGGCTGTCGGGTCAGTAGACATAGTCTTCTTCGTCCCCGCGCTGGATGGTGATCTGGCCCTCGGCCTCGAGCTCGCGGATGGAACGGACGACGGCGGCCCGCGCCTCCTCGATCTGGGAGGCGCGCAGCGGACCCAGGGCCGCGATCTCGGATTCGAGGATCTCGAGGTTGCGGCCGGAGACGTTGGTGGTGATGGTTTCCAGCACCGGTTCGGAGGCACCCTTCATGGCCACGGCCAGCACGGACGCGTCCAGGCCGCGGAGCACCAGCTGCACGTCGCGGCGTTCGAGCTTGACGATGTCGTCAAACGTCACCATCTGCGCGCGGATTTCCACGGCAAGGTCCGGATCGAGCAGGTCTAGGCCGTCCAGGACCGAGCGTTCGGTCCCGGCGTCGGTGCGGTTGATGATTTCCAGCAGCGGCTGGATGCCGCCCACCACCTTGGAGGCCTGCTGCGAGACGGCGGCGCCGCCACGGAGCTTCAGGGTGTCCGCGACGATGCCGATCGCCTCGGGCGCGCCGGAACCCATCGTGGCGATGCTGAGCGCGACGTCGGCCCGGAGCGAGCCGGGGAGCCCGGCCATCACGGCGGAGGCCTTGCGGGGGCTGAGGTGGGCCAGGACCAGGGCGATGGTCTGCGGCAGTTCGCCGTCGATCAGCGCCAGGATCTGCACCGGTTCGATGTCTTCGAGGAATTCAAAGGACTTCCCCGCCATGTTCACGGTCAGCCGGTTGATCAGCCCGGCCGCCTTCTCCGATCCGAAGGAGGCCTCCAACAGGCCTTCGGCGAGCTCCCGGCCGCCGCGGGCCTGCCTTGGGCTGCTCAGGGCGGCCTCGTGGAAGTCCTTCATGATCTGTTCGGCGACTTCGGGGTCCACCTTGCGGAGCCGGACGATTTCGGCGGCGATTTCCTCCGCCTCGGCGTCGGTGAACTGTGCCATCACCCGCGCCGCGTTGGGCGGGCTCATCTGCATCAGGACGACGGCGGCGCGCTGGGTTCCGGTGAGGGTCGCGTCGGCAAGTTTCATACCGGCTGCCTGTCATCCATGAGGCCGCGGAGGTAGTCCGCTGCTTTTTCCGGGTTGGCGGCGACCATGTTGTCGATCTCCTGCATCCGGCGTTCGGCCTCGAGCACCTCCAGGGGCGGTGCGGGCAGCGGCTGCAGCGGGAGCGCTGCCAGCGGGATCGCGGACGTCGCAGGGGCGTGGTCGAAGGCCGCGACCGCGGGGACCGGCGGGAGCAGGTCCAGGCGTTCGCCGAGGTCGACGGGCTCGCGCTTCTGACGGCGGCGCAGGATCACGATGATGACCAGCGCCAGGATCAGCAGTCCCAGCAGGATACTCCCGGCGGTAATCAGGGTGGCGAAGAACGCCTGCTGCTTCTGCGCGTCAAGATCTGCCTTGGCCGCGTCGAGCGAGGCCTTGGCCTGGTCCGCCGCAGCGGTGCTGAACGGAATAACTTCGACCGTGACGACGTCGCCGCGGGCCTTGTCGACGCCGGCGGCGGAGGTGACCAGGGCCGTGAGCGAGCCGACGTTCAGCCCGCCCGCAGCCGCCTGGCTGACGGCCACCGAGATGGTCTGGCGCTTGATCGCGCCCGGCGGGATGACCCGGTCCTCGGTGACCTTGTTGACCGCGTTGTTCTTGGTCGCCGTCGTGGAGTCGAAGGTGCCGTTGCCGCTGGTGCCGCCGGGGACGGCGATGTTGTCCGGGCCGAGGACGCCTGCGGCACCACCTGCACCGCCGCTGTACTTTTCGCTCTTGGACGATTCGCTCAGCGGCAGGGCGCCGGGGGTGTTGGAGAAGGTTTCGCTCTTTTGCTGCGCGGATTCGCCGGTGACATCCGCGGCGACGGCCACGGTGGAGTTGCCCGGGCCCACCACGCGGTCCAGGACGGCGCGGACGGCGTCGCCGGTGCGCTGCTGGTAGTCGGCGGCCTGCTTGGACGAGGATCCGGCGGCGCCGCCGCCAACGGTGGAGAGGACGTTGCCCTGCGAGTCCACCACGGAGACGTTGGCGGGCTTGAGGTTCTCGATCGCCGCGGACGTCAGGTGCACGATGGCCTGCACCTTGTCACCGGTCAGGGTGACGCCGGGCGCCGTCTCGATGAAAACGGACGCGGTGGTGTCCGGGGTCTTGGAGACGAAGACCGTCTTTTCCGGGATGGCAAGCCGGACCGCAGCGGTCTTGACGCCGTCCATGGCGGAGATGGTGCTGGCCAGTTCACCTTCGAGGGCACGCTTGTAGGTGACGGACTGCTGGAATTCAGAGGACGTGACGCCCATTTTGTCCAGCAGCGAGTAGCCCGTGGCGGCGGCGGTCGGCAGGCCCGCGGCCGCAGCCTTGAGCCGCTCGTCGTAGACCTTTTCCTGCGGGACGAGGATGGTGGCCCCGCCGTCGCTGAGCTCGTAGGGGACATTGTCCTTTTTGAGCTGGTCCACGATTCCGCTCGCGTCGGCGCTCTTGAGGCCGGAGAACAACGGCGTCAGGGCGGGCCGGGTCAGCCAGGCGGAGAGCGCCACAATTCCGACCACCAGCAGCGCGGCACCAATAACGGCCAGCGTGCGCTGGCCGGTGGTGAAGCCTTTGAGGCCGGCGCCGAAGCGCTGGAAGAAGACAGTAATCTGCGGAGGCATCAGGCCTGCATCCTCATGATCTCGTTGAAGGCGTCAACGCCCTTGTTGCGGACGGTGGCGACCAGCTCCAGGGTGATCTGGGCCCGGCTCGCCGCGATGGTGGCGTTGTGGATGTCGTCGAGGTTGCCGGTCACGGCAGAGACAGCGAGCTGTTTCGACGTCGACTGCAACTGCTGGAGGTTGTCCACGGCGCCGGTGAGGGACGTGGCGAAGCCGGAGCCGTCCGTGGCGGCCACGGACGAGGCCCCGGACAGGTAATCGGTGGGGAGGACGCCCTGGACCGGTGCGATCGGGGATACAGGCATCAGGATTTTCCAATCTCAAGGGCGGCGAGGTAGGTCTCGCGGGCTCGGTCCACAACCTGGGCATTGGCCTGGTAACCACGCTGGGCGATGATCAGGGCGCCCATCTGCTCGGCCATGTCGATGTCCGGGTATTTCACGTTGCCGTTGGCGTCGGCCAGGGGGTGGTCCGGCTGGTAGACGATCCGGCCGGCGCCGCTGCCGAGCGGGGTGCTTTTGACGTACACGCCGGTCCCGTTCGCGCCCTCGGTCGCCTCCACGTACTTGGCGCGGAACGCGGGACCGCTGGTGCGGGAGGCGTTGTTCATGTTGGCGAGGTTGTCCGAGACGGCGTCAAGCCACTTGCGGTGCACGGTCAGGGCCGAGCCGGCGATACCGATTGCGTCGAAGGTCATTAGCTGGTCCTCATTGCCGCGCGGACGGCGCTGAATTCCCCGCCGATGGCCCGTGCAGCGAACTGGAAGCGCAGCACGGTGTCAATGTTCGAAAGGGTTTCCGTGTCCAGGTTGACGTTGTTGCCGTTGAGCTGGGTGGGCTCCAGCGATCCCGCCGTCGTGGCCTCAACGTGACCGTCACCGGACTGCACGGACGCCGCCAGGGCATCTTCGAAGCTGACACGCTGCGCATGGTAGTTCGGCGTGTTGACGTTCGCGATGTTGTTCGCGATGGTGCGTTGGCGCAGCGCCAGCCCGTCCATGGCGCTGGCCAGGGCTGCGGAAGTCACGGATTCGAGCACAGAGTCCTGCCTGGGGATTTGTGGGGTGGCCGATCCGTGGCCGATAAATGAGCGATCCGTGCTCTTACTGTGGTTATCGGCACTGTTCAGCGCCGCGTTAGGAGAAATTGTGAAACGTTTGTTGGCGTTTTTTAGCGGGCCGTGGCAGCGGCTGCAAAAGTGCCGTACGACGGCGGAAATCCGGGCGGATTCAGCCGTTGACGTCGAGGTAGATGGCGCCCGAGGGCGTGCCGACGCCGGGAACCGAACTCACGGCGTGCAGTTGCCGGGCTACGTCCTGTTTTGCCATTTCCAGGCGCCGCGCCACCCGCTCCTGGGCTGCTGAGAGGGCCATCGCCCTGCGCCGCGCCGCCGGCGGCAGGGGACGGAGGTGTGACGGCGGGGACCAGCGTTCCACCGGGAGCGCGGCCACGGGCTGTTCCGGGGCGGACAGGGGTCCCAGCGGGTCCTTGAGTGTCTTCTCCGCGGCGTTCACGGCCATCTCCAGCACGTCCAGTACAAGGGACCACGCAGCGAGGGCGGAATCACCCGAGGACGGTTCCTCCGCGGCGTGGTCTACCAGGGGAACCGACTCAGCCAAAACCGAGGCTCCCGTTGGCGTTGCCTGGAGCCGACGCCCACGCGCCGGCTGAGGCGAAGGCGGACGACGCCGGTGCCGGCGCCGCGGGGGGCTGGGCGGCAGGGATCGCCGCCGCGGCCTCGTGCCACGCCTGCCGAAGCGGCTCGAGCAGGTCGATCGCTTCCCGGGTCAGCCCCGCGTCCCGCTGGATATTGGCGTTGACGAGGGCCGTGAAGGCGTAGTTGTAGAGGCCCAGCAGCCCGTCCGCACCGTCCCAGGCATCGGTCTTGAGCGATGAAATCAGTTCGGCGATGATGGCCTGGCCGTGCAGGAGGTTCTCCGAGGCGACGGGCCAGTTGGCGGCCTGCTGGGCCGTTTCGGCGCGGCCGAGATCCAGCAGGAGCCGGTCGTACAGCATGGTCAGGAGGCGGGCCGGGGGCGCGGAGAGAACCGAGTCTGCAAGGTACTGGTTGCGCTGGGCGGCGCCGCCGTAGCCACCGGAGTTGAAGGGCGAACTGGTCATTACTTGGCGCTCCCGCCGGAGAGGCCAGCCAGCTGGGACGTGAGCCAGGTCTGCTGGGCTTTCATGTTGCTCATCGCCACCTCAAGGGCCGAGTACGTGCTTTTCAACRTTGCCTGCCGGGAGGCCAGGCGGGTATCCCAATCGCTGATCCGGTCCGCCAGGTCACGGACCTCGGACTGCTGCCCGGTGATCTGGGTGGTGAGTGTGCCCGTGTATTTGTCCGACGCGGCGGTGGCGGCGGCGTTGATCCGGCCGGCGAGTTCCTGCACCTTGGCAGCGGTACCGGCCGGGTCGGCGGCCAGGGCGGAGCCGAACTTGGTGGCGTCGAACTCCATGGTGCCGGTCTTGGTGATGCTGATGCCAATTTCCGAAGGCGACCGGGGCGGTGTGCCGACCGGCAGCGACGCAGCGGAGAGGATGTTCTGGTTGACCGAGCGCACGGTGCTGTCCCCGGCGAAGACCCCCGCGGAGGTGGTGGTGCCACTGGTGTTCGTGGTGGTGCTGACGGCGCTCTTGCTGGCCACCAGCGCGAAGATCCCGTTCACGCCGTCCACCAGGTCCGAGGCAACCTTCGTGATGCCGGCATCGTCCCGGGAGACGGTGAGGGTCACGGGAGCGGGGGTCAGATCCTTGGCGGTGATGGTGACGCCGGGGAGGAGATTGGTGAAGGTGTTCGTCGCCGACGTCACCGTCTGGGCGGCCGTGGTCCCTGGCCAAAGCGAGATCTCCGCGTCCTGGGCAGCCTTGACGTCGGTAAACGTGGTGCCGGGGTCGGTGATGGTGAACGCACCCGCGCTGCCGGATTTGGTGGCGGTGAACTGGAGACGGAAATCTCCGCCGCCCACGTCCACTTTGGTTGCCGTCACGCCGGCGCCGGCAGCGTTGACGGCGGTCACGACGTCGTCGAGGTTGTTGGACGCGGGGGTGATCGTGTAATCCTTGCCGCCGCTGTTAATCGTCATGGTGGTGTAGGGCCAGCCGGTTACGGCGTTGACCTTGGGCGTCACCGTGACCTGGGTCTGCGCCAGCTTGGTGACCTGGAAGTCGATGGAACCGGCTGTTGCGGCCGCGGTGGTGGTGGCCGTGACCTTGTCACTGGTCGTGGCCGCGGTGGTCAGGTCAAGGGCCCCGGGTTTGGCCGCGGCTGCGGCCTGCGTCGCCAGCGTGGCTACCTTGCCGTTGAGCCCCTGGAGCGCGGACACCATGGACTGGATGTCGTAGGACTTGTTCTTGAGCAGCGTCTGCGGGAGGGCCTCGGACTGCATGATGGAGCTGATGAGGGCGGTGGTGTCGAGCCCGCTGGCCAGTCCGTCGAGTGAGATTCCCATCGCTGCCTCTCCTTAGCTATCAAGAACATTCGTTGGTGCTGCTGTTTTCGCAGCATCGGTGTTGCACGTAAGGGCCGGACGATGGTTTTGCCATCGTCCGGCCCTTCCGCAGTGTGATGATCGGGGGTGTCTCTTCGTCCGATCAGGGTGGCAGCCGGGCGCTCAGGACTGCCTGACTGCCGGGTCAGGCCTAGCGCAGGAGCGAAAGAACGCCCTGGCTGGACTGGTTTGCCTGGGCCAGCATTGCGGTGCCGGCCTGGGACAGGATGTTGGCCTTGGTGAACTTGACCATTTCCTGAGCCATGTCGACGTCGGCGATGCGGGACTGAGCGGCCTGCAGGTTCTCACCGGCAACGTTCAGCGACTTGATCGTGTGCTCGAGGCGGTTCTGGGCGGCACCCAGGTCTGCGCGAGAGGCTGAGACGTTGGCGATGTTCGTGTCCACCGTGCCAATGGCCGTCGCCGAGGTCCCAGCGTCAGTGAAGTCCAATGCCTTGACCGCGGTGGCGATTGCCTTGACGTCCATGCCAGCGGAATTGGTCGAAACGGTGATCTGGTTGCTGGTTGGGTCAGTACCTGCGCCAACCTGGAAAACCATCTTGCCCGCGCCGTTGCCGGAAGTGGCACCGGAAAGCAGGGAGATGCCATTGAAGTTCGTCGCGGCGCTCATACGGTCCAACTCGTCACCAAGTGCGGTAACTTCCTTGCCGATTGCCGAACGGGCGGCACCGTTGTTCGAGTCGTTGGCCGCCTGGAYGGACAGGTCACGCACGCGCTGCAGGATGGAGTGGACTTCGGTCAGGGCGCCTTCAGCGGTCTGGATGACCGAGATGCCGTCCTGGGCGTTGCGGGCGGCCTGGGCCGAACCGGTGACCTGCGACTTCAGGCCCTCGGAGATGGACAGGCCTGCTGCGTCATCGCCGGCGCGGTTGATGCGCAGGCCGGTGGACAGCTTCTCCAGGGACTTGGAGAGATCGGTCTGGGTGTTGTTGAGGCTGCGGTAAGAGTTGTTTGCCGCGAGGTTGTTGTTGATAACGAAGCCCATGGTATTTCCTCCGTGATTTGGGACTGTAAGCGATGGCCCATCCGTGGGCCTTCAGSAGTAGYTATCGCCATCCGGGACGCCGAGGTAAGGAGAAATCCAAAATTCTTTTCAGGTTTCTCCACCGTGAATTTTCCGCCTGCTATCAGGCTTATTCCTACTAACGGGTACGGAAACCCTGCCGATAGTTTGTACGAACCCTGCTGAAGGCCGCATCGTCCGCACGATGCATACCCCGCCTCACCAGCACACGAGTCGTCCGCATTATTCGCACATTTAAGGGAGCCGCACGGACCATGGCCATCCACGAACTTTCCGCCCTGCTGTGGCGGGAGCGTGAACTCCTGGACGTTCTGACGTTCAAGCTGGAGGAAGAGCAGCTGCTTCTGACCTCCGGCAAGTCCCGCTGGCTGCCGCACGGCACACGCGAAGTGGAACAGGTCCTGGGGCACCTTTCCCAGGCCAGCCTGGCCCGGACCATCGAGGCCGCCGTCGTCGCCGAGATGTGGGGC
>NZ_JBFTNO010000090.1:0-11200 GCF_056397525.1 Arthrobacter sp. 05L45_2
GTGCGCGAGGGTGGCCCACTGCCGGTCCTCGGCCGCCGTCAGCGGCAGTGCATTGGCGGGGACGCCGTGGTACGGAGGCTGGTCATGACCGGCCTGGTGGTCCGGGTGTTCGCGTGCGTCTTCTGACACGTTTCATCCTTTGGATTGCGGTGGAGCTGCGGTACGGCAACGAGCAGCGGCTGCCGCAGTTCGCAGCAGGCGCCCTTCAAGAATACGTGCTCCGGCCGCCGGACGACGCACCCGGCCGGCGTCAGGGCACGGTGAGGAAGTCGATAACCTCTTCCACCCGGCCCAGGAGCGAGGGCTCCAGGTCCGTGTAGCTGCGCACGGCGCCGAGCAGCTTCTGCCAGCCCAGGCCGATGTCCTCCTTGGTGCTGTGCGGCCAGCCGAAGGCCGTCAGGATGCCGGTCTTCCAGTCCACGCCGCGCGGAATCACCGGCCAGCGTTCAATGCCGAGGACCGCCGGCCTGATCGCCTGCCAGACGTCCACATACGGGTGGCCGACAATCAGGACGTTGCCGGCGGCACCCGGAGACGCCATCACGGCGTCGGCGATGCGGGATTCCTTCGAATCGGGGACCAAGTGGTCCACGAGGACGCCCAGGCGGCGACCGGGGCCGGGCCGGAAGTCCCGGACGGCGGCGGCGAGGTCGTCAATGCCGTGCAGGGGTTCGACGACGATGCCCTCCACCCGCAGGTCATCGCCCCAGACTTTCTCAACGAGTTCGGCGTCGTGCTTGCCTTCCACCCAGATCCGGCTGGCCTTCGCCACCTGGGCGCGCTGCCCTTCGACGCGGACGGAACCGGACGCGGTCCGGACGCTCCGGGCGGGGCCGGCCGGGGCAGCCCGCGGGGCTGGCGGCATCAGCCGGATGGGCTGCCCCTTGAGCAGGAAACCGAAGCCCAGCCGGAAGGACCGCAACTTACCGCGCCGGTCCTCCAGGGCCACGACGTACATACCCCCGGATTTCTCCACCC
The DNA here is from genome assembly GCF_056397525.1 of Arthrobacter sp. 05L45_2. NCBI lineage: Bacteria > Bacillati > Actinomycetota > Actinomycetes > Micrococcales > Micrococcaceae > Arthrobacter > Arthrobacter sp. 05L45_2. Next base: position 979 of record NZ_JBFTNO010000090.1, read on the forward strand.
GGGTCACGGCGCCGACCCAGCCGGACTGCACGTCCTCCAGCACCATGCCGCGTTCCACCGGGATCTCGGGCAGTTGGGCCTTGGCGGGCGCGGTGAGATCCTGCGCACCCCAGTTCTCGTACGACATCTGCTACACACTGCTTTGCACTCGGGAAATTCGGGGAAGGACCATGGGCGCGGCGCGTTGTCTGCCCGGAGACACGGTTCCCGGGGTTCACGCCCGCAGCGAATCCAATGCTAACAACGGCGCGACTCATATTAGACTGGTTGGCACTTAGGCATGTCGAGTGCTAACCGGGGGATTCAGTCCGGCCGGCACCGGCGAASCGATACGKGTCGATTGGAGGTGGAGMGTGAGCGAGCCACGCAAACTCGAAGTGCTGCGCGCCATCGTCGAGGACTACGTCCACTCCCGCGAGCCCGTGGGGTCCAAAGCGTTGGTGGAGCGCCACCATTTGGGCGTTTCCAGCGCGACGATCCGCAATGACATGGCCGCACTGGAAGACGAGGGCCTGATCACGGCACCGCACACCAGTGCCGGCCGGATCCCGACGGACAAGGGTTACCGCCTGTTCGTGGATCAGATCTCTGCGGTCAAGCCCCTGTCGCAGGCGGAGCGCCGGGCTATCCAGGCGCTCCTTGAGGGATCCGATGACCTCGACGACGTCCTTGACCGGACCGTGCGGCTGCTGTCGCAGCTGACCAACCAGGTGGCCGTGGTCCAGTACCCGCTGCTGAGCCGCGCCCGCGTCCGGCACATCGAGTTCGTGCTCCTGGCCCCCCGCAAAGTACTGACGGTGCTGATCGCGGACACCGGCAAAGTGGAACAGCGCGTTATCGACGTTGGACAGGACTTCGGCGACGACGCCCTGGCAGAGCTTCGTGCCCTGTTCCTCAACCGGCTCGCCGGGACGCGGTTGAGCCTGCTGCCGCAGTCGTTGCAGGCCGTGGTGGACAGCTGCCCGCCGGTGCGGCGCGGCCCAGCCCAGGCCCTGGCACGGGGGCTGGAATCCCTGGCCGCCAGCAGCCGCGAGGAGCGGATGGTGATGGCCGGTACGGCCAATCTGGCGCGCTCCAACGTGGATTTCCCGCTCAGCATCGGTCCCGTCCTCGAAGCGCTGGAGGAGCAGGTAGTGATGCTGCGGCTGCTCAGCGACATGGCCCAGGACCCCCGCGGCGTCACCGTCAGCATCGGCCGGGAGAACCCCTACGACGGGTTGTCTGAAGCCTCCGTGGTTGCCACCGGCTACGGGCCGGACGCGACTGCCAAGGTAGGGGTCCTCGGCCCCACCCGAATGGACTATCCAACCACCATGGCCGCCGTGCGCGCGGTGGCCCGCTACCTGTCCCGGATCCTCGGCCCCTGACGGGCGGACCCGGTCACCACTTTGTTGCCTCTACCAGGCAGTGCCCCACTGGCAGTACAAAAAGGAAGAGATACACACTTTGAGCAGCCACTACGACGTTCTTGGAGTCTCCCGCGAAGCGACTGGCGAAGAGATCAAGAAGGCCTACCGCAAGCTTGCCCGGACCCTGCACCCGGACGTCAATCCCGGTGATGACGCCTCGGAGCGCTTCAAGGCGGTCACCCACGCCTACGAGGTCCTCTCCGACCCGCAGAAACGCCGCGTCTACGACACCACAGGCAACGAGAACGGGACGGACAACGGATTCGGCGGCGGCTACGCCGGCCAGGGCTTCGCGTTCCAGGACATCTTCGAGACGTTCTTCGGCGGGGCGGGCGGCCAGGGCGGTCCCGCGTCCCGGGTCCGCCGCGGCCAGGACGCCTTGATCAGCGTTCGGATCGACCTCCGGGACGCCGTGTTCGGCGTCAACAAGAAACTGGAAGTGGACACGGCCGTCACCTGCCCCACGTGTGAGGGTTCCTGCTGCCGCGAGGGCAGCCACCCCGAACGCTGCGACATCTGCGGCGGAAGCGGCCAGGTCCAGCGCGCCGTGCGCTCCATCCTTGGCCAGGTCATGACCACGGCCCCGTGCGGAAGCTGCGAGGGCTTCGGCACTGTCATCAAGGACCCGTGCAACGAGTGCGCCGGCCAGGGCCGCATCCGCAGCCGCCGCTCCCTGACCGTGAAGGTCCCCGCCGGTGTGGCCACCGGCACCCGCATCCAGCTCTCCGGCCAGGGCGAGGCCGGTCCCGCCGGCGGCCCCGCGGGAGACCTGTACGTCGAGATCAGGGTCAACAGCGACTCCACCTACGTGCGCGAAGGCGATGACCTGCACGCCAGCCTGAACATCCCCATGACGGCTGCGGCCCTGGGCACCGAAGTGAGCCTGGAAACCTTTGACGGCGAACAGGAGATCGACGTCAAGGCCGGGACCCAGTCCGGCGAGGTCATCACCCTCCGTGGCCTGGGCGTGACTCACCTGCGCGGCTACGGCCGTGGCGACCTGAAGGTCCACCTGCAGGTGGACACGCCAGGCAAACTCGACGCCGCCCAGGAGGACCTGCTCCGGCAGCTCGCCAAACTCCGCGGCGAGCAKTTYACCGAAGGCAAGCTCGCAGCCAGCGGCGGCGTGTTCGCAAAGCTGCGGGGACGGCTGGGTAACCTGTAGCAGTGAGCAACCCCGTCTTTTTCACGCCCGCAGGCACCCTGGACCAGCTGGTTCCCGGCGCGCACTTCGTCCTGGACGGCGCCGAGGCGCGCCATGCGGTGACGGTCAAGCGGCTGGCTGTGGGGGAGTCCGTTGACATCGCCGACGGCGCCGGGAAGCGCATCACCGGCACCGTCACGGCCGTGGCGCCGCAGGAGCTGTCGGTGGAGTGCGGTGCCCTGGCCGAGGAACCACGGCCGGAGGTCCGGCTCGTGCTGGTTCAGGCCCTGGCCAAGGGCGACCGCGACGAACTCGCCGCGGAGACCGCGACCGAGCTGGGGATCGACGCCGTGATCCCCTGGCAGGCGGAGCGCTCGATCGTGCGGTGGAAACCCGAACGCGCAGCCAAAGCCCACGCTAAATGGCAGTCGGTGGTGACGGCCGCCGCGAAGCAGGCCCGGCGTGCCTGGATCCCGGAGGTCCGCGCCGCCGTGGACGCCAACGGGCTGCAGGCCGCCGTCGCCGCCGCGGACCTTGCCGTGATCCTGCATGAGGACGCGGTCCGGCCGCTGCGGCGGGTGTTGGAGGCCTGGCATGCCGACGCCGGCGACGGCGGAGGGTCCCGCGAGGTGCTTCTGATCGTTGGGCCCGAAGGCGGGATCAGCCCTCGTGAGGTGACCCGGCTCTGTGATGCCGGTGCGGTCACGGCCCTGCTGGGCCATCACGTGCTGCGTTCGTCCACCGCGGGCCCGGCCGCCACTGTTGTGGCCAGCGACATCCTCGGCCGCTGGTAAACCGCCGGGCTAGCGGACGGTGAACCCGCGGGTATCGACGTTGAGGTCCTGAACCTTGCCGGTCGGGTCCACCTGCGAGACCCGTGCCTCGTAGTTCCCTTGGCCGAGGTTCACGGAGATGTTGAACATGCCGGACTGGGCGGCGTCGGTTGACGCCGTGACGCTGCCGTTGAGATAGGGCGTCTTGTTGGTGCCGTCGACCCGCAGGATCTCCCAGTGCAGCTTCCCGCCGGGGACGGTGCTCCGGCCGGAGATTTTGACCGAACCGTCGGCTTCCTGGGTGCCCTCCTGCGGATCAATGATCCACACCGGCGCCACCATTCCCGCGCTGCGTGACGTGGGGGAGCCGAGCCGCACCCGGTTGAAGGCGACGTAGTCGGTGTGGCCGTCGACGAGGATTACCACCTGGATCTGCTGCCCGGTATCGGTCAGCCCGGAACTGGCCCCGGCCGCGGTGGCTGTGTAGACCAGCTGCTGGATAGCGCGTTCGGCCATGTCGCCGTCGACATTGCTGTTGAACGCATCCGCGGAGACGTCCACGGTGATCACGTTCTTGCCGGAAATCGACGTGGCCAGCAGCCGGGGGTTCTGCCACGGGGTGAAGAAGTCAGGGTCCAGGGGTTTTTCCGACATCATGACCCGCAGGGCCCGCGTGATCGGATTGTCGTCCTGGGAGACATCCCGGAATTCGCGGTACAGGAAAACGTTGTTGTTGCTGCGCCCGATCCAATACACCGGGGCCTTGTTGGACGCCTGCGTGGACTCCAGGGGTGCACTGGTGGTGGCGATCCCTGCGGCTGGCCCCGGAACCGTCTGTGACGGCGTCGTCGAGTTTGTGATCCCCGGCTGGGGCGTGGCCACGCAGCCGGACAGTGCGAGGGCGACGGCGGCAGGCAGCACAAGGCGCAACAGGCCGCGGCGCGTACGCCGTCCTGCAGTTGTCCTGGTCATTCCACGCCTGCTGATGGTCTGGTTCCCTTGCTGTTGCCCCGTCGAATCCGGCTCGTGCCGGGAAGGGCCCAATCCAGCATGGCACAGCGGCCTTGGAGTGCAGCCGGGTTTGCGGGCTGCCGGACGAACTGCAACGGGAACGATATGAGGCCGATATGAAGTTGATACCTAAAGAGGCCGCCGCCCGGCCCGCGCGGCCACGGGACTGCACTGGCGTAAGATGGAAGGACCCGCTGGAACCCGGCGCGGACGGCCCCGACCGCCGTCGGCCGGCAACTGCAGCGGGCGACCATTTCCGAACTGGAGGGGACCAGAGGCCCGCGGGCCAACACTATGACTGAAGCAGCCAACGGCAAGGCGCGGATCAGCGCGAGCGAGCGCACCGCAGGGGAATTCCCCCACTCCCTCCCAGGCCTGCGGACGGAGGTGGTCGTCTTCGACAATTCCGATCAGATGGTGCAATCCCTGGGCAGTCACGACGAGGCCCTGCGCTTTATTGAAACCCAGTTCCCGAACGTAGATTTCCACGTTCGCGGCAATGAACTCTCCATCAACGGCCCGGCCGCCGACGTGCCCCGGATCATGCGCCTGCTCAACGAGGTGCGGGGACTCGTGGCACGCGGAACGGTGATCACCCCCGCCGTTCTCCAGCAACTCGTGTCCCTGCTGCGCACACAGTCGCTGCAGAATCCGGTGGAGGTCCTGACCCACAACATCCTCTCCAGCCGCGGCAAGACCATCCGGCCCAAGACGCTGAACCAGAAAAACTACGTTGACGCGATCGACGCGAACACGGTGATTTTTGGAATCGGGCCCGCCGGCACCGGCAAGACCTACCTGGCCATGGCCAAGGCCGTCCAGGCGCTGCAGCAAAAGGAAGTCAACCGGATCATCCTGACCCGCCCGGCCGTCGAGGCGGGGGAGCGGCTGGGCTTCCTGCCCGGCACGCTCAGCGACAAGATCGACCCCTACCTGCGGCCGCTCTACGACGCCCTGCACGACATGATGGACCCCGAATCGATCCCGCGGCTGATGGCCGCCGGCACCATCGAGGTCGCCCCGCTGGCGTACATGCGCGGACGCACGCTGAACGACGCGTTCATCATCCTCGACGAGGCGCAGAACACCACGCCGGAGCAGATGAAGATGTTCCTCACCCGTCTGGGCTTCGGGTCCAAGATGGTGGTCACCGGTGACGTCACCCAGGTGGACCTGCCCTTCGGCACCCGCTCGGGGCTGCGCATCGTGGAGGACATCCTGCACGGCATCGAAGACGTCAACTTCTCGGTCMTGGACGCCTCCGACGTCGTCCGGCACCGGCTGGTGGGCGACATCGTCAACGCTTACAGCATCTGGGACGAGACACAGAGGAACCGGGTCAAGCATTCTGTCACCCGGGAGAACCGGGGAGAACACGCATGAGCATCGAGGTCAACAACGAATCAGGCGTCGCCGTGGACGAAGCGGAGCTGGTGGCACTGGCACGGTTCGTCTTCGAGCGCCTCTTCATCCACCCGCAGGCGGAACTGTCCATCCTGCTGGTGGACRAGCCCGCGATGGAAAAGCTCCACATTGAGCTTATGGACGAGCCCGGCTCAACCGACGTGCTCTCCGTACCGATGGATGAGCTCACCCCCGGCACCCCGGACAAGCCGACGCCCCAGGGCATGCTCGGCGATATCGCGATCTGCCCGCAGGTGGCCGAGGTCCAGGCCAAGAACGCCGGGCATTCGACCCAGGACGAGATGCTGCTCCTGACCACCCACGGTATCTTGCACCTGCTCGGCTTCGACCACGCGGAACCGGAGGAAAAGGAGGAGATGTTCGGCCTGCAGCGCGAACTRCTCTCCGGATTCACCGGTAAGGACGCCCCGGCAGAGACGATTCAGTGACCCCACTGATTTTGGCCTGCATGGCGCTGGTCTTCCTGAGTTTTGCCGCCGTACTGACTGCGGCCGAGGCCGCCTTCAACTACCTGCCCCGGCACGACGCCGAACTGGCGATCCTGCAAAGCCGCGGGACGGCGCTCAAACGGATCATGGCCCAGCCCGTGGCCCACATGCGTGCCCTGCGGTTCTGGCGCATCTGGTTCGAGATGGCCTCCGCGGTGGCCGTCACCGTGCTCCTGCACAGCATGCTGGACAACGTCTGGCTCGCGGGCCTCGCCGCCACCGGGATCATGGCGCTGCTGGGCTTTGTGATCGTCGGTGTGTCCCCGCGCCAGCTCGGCCGGGTCCACTCGGCCGGCATGGTCCGCTTCGCCGCGCCGCTGATCCGCTGGCTCTGCTGGGTCCTCGGACCCATCCCTGCCTGGCTGGTCACCCTCGGCAGCGCCGTGGCCCCCGGGGCGCCGGCGGACAACGAGGCCTTCTTCAGCGAAGAGGAATTCCGCGAACTCGTCGAACGCGCCAGCGAATCCGACGTCATCGAGGACAACGAGGCCGAGCTCATCCAGTCCGTCTTCGATTTCGGCGACACCCTGGCCCGCTCGGTCATGGTGCCCCGCACCGACATCCTCTGCATCGACTCCGGCTCCAGCCTGCACCGGGCCATGTCCTTGTTCCTGCGCTCCGGCTACTCCCGGATCCCGGTCATCGGCGAGAACACCGACCAGATCCTCGGCATCGTCTACCTCAAGGACGTCGCCRCCGTGATCCACAACCTTCGCCCCGGCGAGGAGCCGCCGGTCGTCGACGAACTGGCCCGCGAAGTCCGTTATGTCCCCGATTCCAAGCCCGTGAGCGACCTGCTCCGCGAGCTGCAAAAGGAATCCACCCACGTGGCGATCGTCATCGACGAATACGGCGGAACGGCCGGACTGGTCACCCTCGAGGACCTCATCGAGGAAATCGTCGGCGAGATTGTGGACGAATACGACACCGAGGCTGCCGAAGCCGTGGAGCTGGGCGACGGCAGTTACCGGGTCAGCGCCCGGATGAGCATCGATGACCTCGGTGAACTTTTCGACCTCGAGCTCGACGACGACGAGGTGGACACCGTGGGCGGCCTCCTCGCGAAGGCGCTCGGCCGGGTGCCGATCGTTGGAAGCACGGTGGCCGTCGACGGCGTCACCCTCCGTGCCGACCGGCTCGAAGGCCGCCGGAACCGCGTCAGCCACATCATTGCGGCGGCCGTTCCAAAGGAAGAAACTGACCTTGACGATCTTCTCGACGAGGCCGAATCAACGCAACAGGGAGTTCCACGTGAGCAAGCAGAATAAGACCGACGGCGGCGCGCCCTTCGGCGGTTACCGGGCCGGGTTCGCGGTGCTGGTGGGACGGCCGAACGCGGGGAAATCCACCCTCACGAACGCCCTGGTGGGCCAGAAGGTCGCCATTACGTCGGCCAAGCCGCAGACCACGCGGCACACCATCCGCGGCATCGTCCACCGCGAGGACGCCCAGCTGATTATGGTCGACACCCCGGGCCTGCACCGCCCGCGCACCCTGCTGGGCAAACGCCTTAACGAACTCGTGGCCGACACGCTCGCTGAGGTGGACGCCATCGGTTTCTGCCTGCCCGCCAACGAGAAAATCGGGCCCGGCGATAAGTTCATCGCGGCGCAGCTTGCCGCGATCGGCAACAAGCCTGTCATTGCCATCGTCACCAAGGCCGACACCGTTGACCGCCAGGCCCTCACCGAGCAGCTGCTGGCCGTCGCCGCCCTGGGCCGCGAGGTGCTCGGGGAGGACGGCTGGCGGGACATTGTGCCCGTCTCCGCCACGGACGGCTTCCAGGTGGGCACCGTCGCCGACGTGCTGATCGGACACATGCCGCCGTCGCCCCCGCTGTACCCGGACGGCCACCTGACCGACGAGCCCGAGGCGGTTATGATCGCCGAACTCATCCGCGAGGCTGCCCTGGAGGGCGTCCGCGACGAGCTCCCGCACTCGCTGGCCGTCGTCGTCGACGAGATCGTCCCGCGCGAGGACCGGCCCGAGGACCGGCCGTTCCTGGACGTCCGCGTCAACCTCTACGTCGAACGCCCCTCCCAGAAGGCAATCATCATCGGCAAGGGCGGCGCCCGGCTGCGCGAGGTCGGGACCACCGCACGCAAGGCCATTGAGGCGCTGCTCGGGGCCCGCATCTACCTCGACCTGCACGTCAAGGTCGCCAAGGACTGGCAGCGGGATCCCAAGCAGCTCGTGAAACTAGGCTTCTAGGCCCACTGACCGGCCGCCGCTTGCCGCCGGACCGGGCCGCGCACACGCCGCGGCCCCGCCCGGGCATGCCCATCGGGTTTTTCCCAGACTCGGCCCGTAAAATAGGGAAACTCCCGTTCGCTAAGGAAGGCACCACCCGTGGTTCGACCCCCTGATAACCGTGCAGACGGAACCGGCCGTCCGGTTCGGTCCCACGCGGCTGCCCGGCATACGGGCGACTCCTCCGTCGGCCCGGCGCGCCATCTGGGGGGCGCCCGGCGGATCCCCACCTGGCTGAAAGCCACCACGATCGTGCTCTCCGTGCTGCTGGTCGGCGTCATCGCTTTTGGGGCCTACTGGGTCATCCGACTGCAAGGCAACATCAGCACCGAAGCCCTTGGCGCCGGAAACAACCGCACCGAGGCGGCCCCCGACGACGCCACCGGGCGCATGCAGATCCTGATCCTGGGCACGGACACCCGGGACGGCAAAAACTCGCAGTACGGCAGCAAGGATGACTCCTCCGGCTACGGCCACTCCGACGTCATGATGCTGATGGATATCTCGGCGGACAACAAACGCGTCAGCGTCATCAGCTTCCCCCGCGACCTCCTGGTGGACACCCCCGCCTGCAAGGATCCGAAGTCCAACAAGCAATACCCGGCCCAGAGCGGCGTGATGATCAACGCGGCCATGTCCGAGGCCGGCATCGGCTGCGCCGTGGACACCGTCAACAAGCTCACCGGCCTGGAGATCGACCACTTTATGATGGCCGACTTCAACGCCGTCAAGGAACTCTCCAACGCTGTCGGCGGCGTCGACGTCTGCGTCAGCGACTCCATCTACGATCCCGACTCCGGCCTCCGCCTGAAGAAGGGGACCTCACAGGTCAAGGGCGAGCAGGCCCTTGCGTTCGTCCGGACGCGGCACGCCTTCGGTGACGGCAGCGACCTCGGCCGGATCAAGGCGCAGCAGGGCTTCCTGTCCTCGCTGGTCCGGAAGATCAAGGACGACGGGACCCTGAGCAACCCGGGGCGGATGCTCGGGATCGCGGACGCGATCACCAAGAACCTCACCATCGACGAAGGACTGGCATCGGTCCCGACGCTACTCACCGTCGGCAACCGGCTGAAGAACATCGACGTCGGCAAGGTGGCCTTTGTGGCCGCCCCCACCGAGCCTGCGGTCTCCGACACAAACCGGCTTCAGCTGGCCGAACCCGCTGCCTCCGAGCTGTTCGCGGCTTTGCGCAAGGACGTCGACCTGACCGATCCCACCGCCAAGCCCTCGCCCACCCCGGCCGCTTCCAGCAGTGCTTCGGCCAGCGCCAAGCCGACGGCCACCAAGGCGCCGGCCGCGCCCGCTTATGACAAGACCCTCCAGCAGGTCGCCGTGGCGAACGGTTCCGGCACCCCGGCAAAAGCCCAGGAAGTGCTCGCTTCCCTCAAGGCCGGCGGCTTCACCCAGACCAGCCAGTTCGATGCCCAGGCGGTCGCCACCACGGCCGTCTACTACGGCGCCGACTACGCCGACGTCGCCGCCGACGTCGCCAAACTGCTGGGGATCCCGGCGCGGCAGGTCCTCCCGGCAGGGGTCAACGGGGTGCAGGTGTACCTTGGCAGCGACTTCAAATCCGGCACCAAGCAGACTGACGCACCGGTCTCGCTGCCGCCGGACATCGTCAACCAGACGGCCGGCGACACCGTCTGCCAGCAGGCGAATCCGGTCCTGATCGTGCCCTAGCCCGATCCCGGGACGCCTAACCCCATCCAGGGACAACCC
>NZ_JBFTNO010000091.1:0-11129 GCF_056397525.1 Arthrobacter sp. 05L45_2
GCGTAAGGGAGGAGGCGGGGAACACCTTGCGGCGAATCAGTACGGGCGAATCGCCGGCCGGGATGTCGTTCTCGACGTCGTACGGCGACTTCTCGGCCGCCGGCGACTGTGGTGCCCGGCTGGCTTCCTCGTAGATGGGCTCGCTGGTGCTGGCCGGCTCCAGGGTAGCCGTGGCCTCGGTGACCGACTTGGGCGTGTGCCGGCCGTGGTGGACCTTCTTGCGGTCCTTGGCCCGGCGCAGCCGCTCGAGAAGCTTGTTGTAGGCCAGGTCGAAAGCCGCAAACTTGTCCGCCGCGCTGGCCTCGGCACGGATCACGGGGCCGCGCCCCAGCACGGTCAGCTCAACAGTGAGCAGTTCTGCCGTCTGCCGGGCTTTGGTCTCCTTGGAAACCTTGGCGTCCACCCTCTGGACCTTGTCCCCCAGTGATGCGATCTTCGAGATCTTCTCGTCGGCGTATTCGCGGAACCGGTCCGAGACTGTCAAGTTGCGACCGCTGATCATGAACTCCATGGTGCCCTCCAAATGACTTCGGTGACACGACAGCGGCACTTCCGGGGGCTTGTCTGACGGACAGTCGAGCCCCTTTCCGAGCCGCTATCGACAGGTACATCTGTTCTTGGTACCCATGTTCGACGTTAGTTCATAGGCCCCTGTTATTCATCTCTTTTTGGTTTATTTTTTTCCTTTCCTCGGGCGTTCCGCGCCATGTCGAGGGCGGACGCCGCAAAGTCGCCATGAGCCGGCGGGCGTGTCGCAGCGAGCACGACGGCGCCGCGCACCAAAGCCCCCGCGGCACGTAGCGCACGCGCTGCCTCGGACAGTGTGGCACCGGTGGTCAGGACGTCGTCCACCACAATGCAGGGCCGGCCGGAAAGTGCCAGCCGGCCGAAAGTTCGCCTGGCCCGCATGGAACCGCGCACCCGTCGTGACCGGGCCGCGCGGTCCAGGCCCTTTTGCCCGCCGCGCCAGCTTGCCGTGGATCCGGCGGCGTGAAATCTGCCGAGGGGCCGTGCCTGGCGGAGCACGTCGGCGACCTCGGCTCCGGCGAGGCCGGGGTGCGGCCCGGCACGGGCAAGGAGGAGGTGGACGGGGCTGAATCCGCGGCGCCGGAAGGCGGCGGCGGTGGTGGGCACCGGCACCAGCAGGAGCCCCTGGGTCCGCCCCGCCGCCGCGGCGACGGCTGCGGCGAGTGCCCTGGCCAGTTCAGTCCCCAGTTGGCGCTGGCCATGCCTCTTGAAGGACAGGAGGGCCTGGGCCAGCTCGCCGCGGTATACCCCGGCCGCTACCACCGGCAGCAGGACGGATCCGTCCATGTCCATCAGGGCCGGGGCCCGGCCCTCGGCCCGGAACGGACGCCGGGTCAGTTGCCGGAGCTGGTGGGCGCAGACGGCGCAGATCGTTTTGTCCTCGGCACCGCAGCAGACGCATTCCACCGGCGCGGCCAGGGCCAGCAGTTCTGCGGCGGCAGCTCTTGTCCGGTCCGCCAGCCGGGCAGCCCAGCCGGCGTGTTCGGCACGGTGCTTCGAGGCCGGTACTTCCGGCGCGAGGTCGGGGTCGGGGCGCGGATGCCTGCTCATGTTCCAAGCGTGGCCGCCACGGGCGTCCCCAGGGAAGCGGCGCCCGCGGCCATGTGGACAACCGGACGAGCCAACCGGGCACCAGCCAGGCGCCCCAGCCGGGCGCGCGCGGCAAGCCGGCGCGCCCGAGCGAGGTCAGTCAGAGGACGCCCGAGGCAGCCCGCGTCAGCCCGGGAAGGCGGGGTCGGTGGCACCCTTGAACTGCGCCGACCAGCCGTTGCCCAGCCGCTGGAAGATGCCCTCGGCGGACTGGCCGTAGATCTCCGCCGGACCGTTGCCCGCGCTCAACGCCGTAAGGCCGGGCCAGGGCGCCAGTTGCTGCGGGGCGGCGGCGGTCAGGGACAGCAGCTCGGGGGTGACGTTGTCGCTCCCCGAGCTCTTCATCACCGCGACGGTGGTGTCGTTGACCCAGACTCCGCGGTCCGGGGCCTTGGTGGCCAGCAGGGTAATCGGCGCGGTCAGGTCCCGCGGGGTACCGTCGGCTGTCCGGATGATGCCCGTGATCTGCACGTTGGTCTTGCCGTTGAGCTCGGAAATGACCAGGGCGCGGGTCCCCTCCCGCGAGATCCGGAACTCCTTGACGTTGCGCCCGGCAAGCCATGCCGGTGTGATCGTCACGGCCGGAATGCTCGCCCCCGGCGCGGTCCCGGCCGGATGATAGGCCAGGACTTCGGTGGCCCCGCTGCTTCCGGGACCCGCGGACCAGACCCAGTCGTAGCGGCCGAACGACGGGCGGGAGAGACTGGCCCGCGTCGTGAGCGCACGGGCCGGCTGTCCGGGCAAGATCGAGTACAGGGTGGTCCGCCCGGCGTTGAGGAACGCCGCGGCCTGGGAGACCGGGGATTCGGCCGGCATCCGCGGGCCCAGGGCCCGCACGGACTGGATGTCCGGCAGCACACCGACTTTGTTGTTCTCGAAGCGCACGAGGTCGTTGTTGCTGATGGCGATCTGGTGGGCGGGAACGTCCTTGTCGCGTACCGGGGGCAGCACCGTTCCGTCGTCCTCGACCCRCACCAGGTCCTGGTTCGCGCGAAGCTCGACGTTGATCACGTCCGGCTGGCTGCGGAACGTTAGCGCCAGCTGGGTCTGCATCCGCAACCGGTCCTCATTGGAGGCATCCGTCAGCTCTTTCGCGGTGAGGTCCACCTGCGCCGCGCCGGAGACCACGGGCACGGATTCACGCGCCAGTTTCATGCCCGACGGGAAGGCACTGACCACGGCCCCCTTCAGGTACGGCGCGGGACCGCCCAGCAGGGCGCTGGCCATGGCCTTAACGGTCTTCTTCTTGATGAACCAGCGCATGTCCGGGACCGCGTAGGTAAACGTGGGGTCGTAGAAGTAGATGGGGTACGCGCCGTAGATGACCTTGAAGGTCTCCTCCGGGATGGCCGTGCCGTCCGGAATCTCCGCGATCCGCCACTCGCCGTCGACCTTCGTCACCGTCGCCGGGATGCTCTCCTTGGACCCGGGCGGCAGCGGTGTGGCGATGCCGTCGGCGTCCACCGTGTAGGCCAGGTCCAGTTCGTAGTTGAAGACGTTTTCGACGGCGGTCCGCACCACCCGGGCGGACCGGAAAACCAGGACCCGCTGGTCCGGCTTCCACTTCACCGATGAGGCCTGGGTGAGGTACTGCCGGGCCACGGCGTAGTCGTCCTCGTAACCGCTGCCGGCGAGGTAGAAGTCCTCGATCACAGCTTCCGGCCCGGCTCCGGCCCGGGGGGCCACGGGGAAGAAGACAGGGGCGTTATTCGGTTTGCCGGCGCTCTCATCGGTGCTCTTGCCCACCGGTCCGGAGCGCGGAATCTGCGCGCAGGACGTCAGGAGCACCAGGACGACCGCCAGCAGGGCCGCGGCAGCGCCGTTGAACTTCCGGGCACCGCTCATGGCCGCTCCTCCGTGGTGTCGTGGCCCGGCCCCGCCGGCCGGGGGTGGGTGAGCGCCTGGTCCAGCAGCAGCATTGTCCGTTCGGGCACGACGCCGGCGGGCCCGACGTCGGCCGGCTCCAGCTGGAGCGGCGACCGGGTGATGGCTTCGCCCTGGCGCAGCGGCAGCGTGAGGCGGAAGTTTGACCCGCTGCCCTTGCTCCCCCAGGCCTGCAGCCAGCCATTGTGCAGTTTGGTGTCCTCGGTCGCGATGGAGAGCCCCAGGCCGCTGCCGCCGGTGGTCCGGGCCCGGGCCGGGTCGGCCCGCCAGAAACGGTCAAACACGCGGGCTGCTTCAGCGCTGGTCATCCCGATCCCGTGGTCACGGACGGCCACCGCGACGGCGGTTCCGTTGGCCGCGACGGAGACGTTGACCGGCCTGCCCTCACCGTGCTCGAGGGCGTTCAGGATCAGGTTGCGCAGGATCCGGTCGATGCGCCGGTCATCCATATCAACGACGATGCTGCCCGCAGGGGCGTTCAGCGTCACCTCCGAGCCGTACTCGGCGGCCACGGGCGCAACCCCCTCGATGACGTGCGAGATGAGCTGGATGATGTCGGTGGGTTCGGCGTCGAGCATGGCGACGCCGGCGTCGAACCGGGAGATCTCCAGCAGGTCCGCCAGCAGCGACTGGAACCGTTCCACCTGGTTGTACAGGAGCTCGGCGGAGCGCTTGTTGATCGGGTCGAAGTCGTCGCGGGCGTCGTACAGCACCTCCGCGGCCATCCGGACGGTGGTCAGCGGTGTCCGGAGCTCGTGGGAAACGTCGGAGACAAACCTCTGCTGCATCTGGGAAAGGGTGGCCAGCTGGGTGATCTGCTCCTGCAGGCTGGCGGCCATGTGATTGAAGGAGGCACCCAGCCGGGCGACCTCGTCCTCGCCCTTGACCACCATGCGTTCCTGCAGTTGCCCTGCCGCCAGTTTTTCGGACACGACGGCGGCATGGCTGACGGGGCTGACGACGTTGCGGGTGACGTACCAGGCGACGGCGCCGATCATCAGGGCCAGCGCGGCGGCACCGGCCAGCAGGACGTTCTGGATTTCGTCCAGGGTCTTCTGCGCGGAGTTGAGGTCGTAGATGAGGTACAGCTCGTAGACGGTGCCGTTGAACGTCACCTTGTTGCCGACGGCGATCCCGGGACGGTCCTCGGTGCCCACCGGAAATTCGGTGGAGGCCCAGTACTGGTCTTTTCCGGAGTCCTGCACAGCCTTGCGCAGGTCCGTGGGGATGACGCTGATGGTCAGCTGGTCGGAGGCCCGGGATTCGACCCAGCGGTTCCGCGGTTTGGTCTGCTCGGGCATCGCTTCGAAGACATAGCGACGCTGGATCACCGAGCCGCGGCCTTCCACGGCGTTGAGCGTGTCGTAGACCAGGGTGATAACGCTCGACTGGTCGGTGACCTGGGCGCCGTCGAACGTGTCCTGGACCTGCTTGACGTTATATCGGGTCTCGGACTCGGCCTGGGCCAGCCTCTCCTGGAAGAGGTTGTTGGCGATCTGGTTCGAGAGATACGCGCCGACGACGGCGAAGGACCCGATCGCGAGCATCAGGGTGGTCAGCACCGTGCGGAATTGCAGGGACCGCCGCCAGCGCCGTTGCACGGCCCTTAGCAGGTACCGGATTCCGGGCAGCACCGTGGAGATGCCGGTGCGGACCAGCCGGACGACGCGGGCGGTGACGATCCGCGCCCGGCGTGCCCAGATCCGCGCCCGGAACAGCGGGGACTGACCCGGCGGCGGCACACTCTCCGGGCCGGAGTCGGCCGGCGGCACACTCTCCGGGCCGGAGTCGGCCGGCGGCACACTCTCCGGATCGGGAACGGGGTGGCCGTCCGACGGTTCAGGAACCTGCTTTATAGCCGACACCACGGACCGTCAATACAACTTCAGGGGCTTCCGGATCGCGTTCAATCTTTGACCGCAACCGCTGGACGTGGACGTTGACCAGCCTAGTGTCGGCCGCGTGGCGGTAGCCCCAGACCTGTTCCAGCAGCAGTTCACGGGTGAAGACCTGCCACGGTTTGCGGGCCAGGGCCACGAGGAGGTCGAATTCGAGCGGGGTGAGCGAGATCCGCTTGCTGTCACGGCTGACAACGTGGCCCGCTACGTCGATCGTGACGTCGGCAATGCGCAGCGTTTCGGGGGCTTTCTGGTCGCCGGGGCGCAGGCGGGCCCGGACCCGGGCGACAAGTTCGGCCGGCTTGAATGGCTTGGGGACATAGTCGTCCGCACCGGACTCAAGGCCACGCACGACGTCGGAAGTATCGGACTTGGCGGTCAGCATCACGATCGGAACGTCTGACTCGCCGCGGATCTGGCGGCAGACCTCGATGCCGTCCATGCCCGGGAGCATAAGGTCCAGCAGAACCAGGTCGGGCTTGGATGAGCGGAACACCTCCAGGGCCTGGCTGCCGTCCGCGCAGAATACGGGGTCAAAGCCGTCATTGCGCAGCACAATGCCGATCATCTCGGCCAACGCCTCGTCATCGTCCACTACCAAAATCCGTGCCTTCATAGCTTATATATTCCCCTATTGAAATGGCTTTGTCGTATTCGGGCCGTTCCCGGCATGGCGCGGGGGACGGGGCACGGCGCGGCCGGCGGAGCGTCCCGGCTGGTAATGGCACGGCCCGAATCGGCCCGGGTACTTGCCGCCGRCCGTCGAAACTATAGGCTGGGGTCACGTCTGGCCCCGGGCACGCGCCCGGGCACGGGTTCGCAACGGCGCCAGCGCCGTGTCCGCGTGTGTCCGGTAGGCAATTTCTTGGGGAGGAAAGCTTGTCCGAGCAGGAGCAGGGCGGACCGCAGCAGTGGGGCGGCGCACCGCAGTGGGGCCAGCGGCCGACCCAGCAGCCGCCGGCACAGCCGGCGTGGGGGTCCACGCCGCAGTGGGGCCAGCCGCCGCAGTGGAATCCCACGCCGCAGTGGGGCCCTCCGGGTCCCGGCCATGGCTTCGGTGGCCCGGGCGGCATGGCACCACCCGGCCACTCCCCCTACGGCCAGCCGCGCTACGTTGCCCCGCCAAAGCCGGGCATTGTCCCGCTGCGCCCCCTGATGTTCGGCGAAATCCTGGACGGCGCCTTCCAGACCGTCAGGCGGAACCCCGCCGCCATGCTGGGGGCCGGAATCATCGCCCAGGCCCTGGCCTCAATCATGTCGGCGCTCATCCAGGGCGGCGCCCTCTTCGGCGCCACGAGCGCCCTGTCGCTGCGCGGCCCGGGCTTTTCGCAGGCCATGGCACTCACCCTGGGCACTGCAGCCGCCATCGGCGCGCTGCTATCGCTCCTGTCGGTGCTGATCTCCGTCGTGATGCAGGGGGCCATGGCCGTTCCCGTCGCCCGGGCGCTGTTGAACCGGCGCACAGGGTTCCGCCAGATGTGGGTCCTTGCCCGGTCCCGGACCGGCGCGCTGCTGGGGCTGGCCGGCGTGCTGATCCTGGGAACGGTGGCCGTCATCGCCGTCGGCGTGCTGGTGACGGTGCTGTCGGCGGCCGTGATGGACCGCGCGGCCGTGCCGGTGATGGTGCTCCTGGTTTTCGGGCTGTTCATTGCCATGCTGTGGCTCGGCATCCGGTTCCTCGTCGCGCCGGCCGCGATTGTGGTTGAAGAACTCGGCACGTTTGCCGGACTCCGCCGCTCGTGGCAACTCACCGGGAGGAACTGGTGGCGGATCCTCGGTGTGACAATTGTGGTGGGGATCCTGGTCGGCGTCCTGACCCAGATCGTCCTCCTGCCCGTCCGCCTAGCGACGAACGGCATCGCCGCCACGGTTTTCGCCCAGGGTGGGGAGGCCGAAACCCACACGGTTGGGGTCGTGGCTGCGGTCGTGGGCACCGTGGTGACCGCACTGGTTGCCGCCGTCGGCTTCGCTTTCCAGACCTCGACGGCGGCCCTGCTCTATGCGGACTTGCGGATGCGCAAGGACGGACTGGACCTGGACCTCCTGCGGCAACTTGAGACGGGCAGCGACCCTGCGGGCGTGCCGGGACGCGGTGCAACGGTGATTCAGGGTGACCCGTCCGCCTGGGCCCGGCCGCCGTTCGGCCCCCCGCCGGTCCGGTGATGACGACCGCCCCCGGGACGGCCCTGCACCAGGCAGTGGCCGTCCTGGCCACGCACTTTCAGCCAGAGCCTCCGGTACTTCCCGGCCGGGAGGAGGCAAGCCGCTGGGCCGCCGAAGAACTCGCCAAGGACCCCTATGTTGCCGCGCAACCCAGCTGGCTGGACGAGGCCCTGGCCAACTTCGCCCGGTGGCTGCGTTCGCTGACCGGAGACGGCACCCCGGGGGCCGACGGCGGCTACGGCGTCCCGCTGCTGCTGCTGATCGCCGCCGTGGTGATTACTGTCGCCATCGTGGTGGTCCGGCCCCGGCTGAACGCCCGGCGGGCCCCGGCCAAGGAGGTTTTCGATGCCGCGCCAGCGTTGACGCCGCAAATGCACCGGGACCGTGCCGCGGCGGCGGCCGCCCGGGGCGAGTGGTCCACGGCTGTTATTGAACAGTTCCGGGCCATCGTACGTGCAGCCGAGGAGCGGACCGTCCTGGACCCGCTGCCCGGCCGGACAGCTGACGAGGTCGCCGCCAGGCTGGGCCGCGCCTTTAGTGCCTACGCCCGGGATCTGGAGGACTCCGCGCGCATCTTCGACGCCGTACGCTACGGCGGCGCCGGCGCCGCGTCGCCGGACCATGAGGCACTGGTCCGGCTCGACGCCGCCCTGGCGGACACAGCGCCCGATTATCAGGGCACTGGCCCTGACGTCCTGGCCAGGCCGCTGTGACCGAAACCGCCGTCGCCACCCCCAGCTCCCCCGTGACCCCTCCGGCCGTCCGCAGATGGCTCCGCCGGCACCGCACCTGGACCGTCCTCGGCGTCGTCTTCGTCGCCGCCCTGGTCCTGACGGCGGTCATCCAGCTCCGGCCACACGGCGACCAGGAAGCCCTCTCCATTCGGAACGCCGCCCCGGACGGGGCGCGCGCCGTCGCGGAAATCCTTGGCCGGCACGGCGTCGCCGTCGAACAGTCGGCGTCGTTCGAGTCCACGCGGCAGGCCATCGAGGACGCCCGCCGGGCGGGCGAGGGTTCCGCTGTCCTGCTCTACGACGCGAACGGCTACCTGGGCCGTGACCAGCTGCGCTACCTCTCCGCCGCCGCGGACCGGCTGGTGGTGGTGACCCCGCGGCTCAATACCCTGCTGGGCCTGGACTCCGGGATCCGGCAATCGGGAGTGGTCCGTGACGGCACCGGGTCCCTCGAACCGCGCTGCGGCGAACCCGACCCGACCGCGGCCGGCGCCGTTTCCGCCGGTGACGGTTTCCTTTACGACGGGCCCGTGGTCTGCTACGCCCAGACGGAAGGCCGGGGCGGCCTCTATGCCGCCAGCTCCAACGGCCGCATCCTGGTGCTCGGCAACGGCAAACTCCTGAGCAACGGGGGCCTGGCCGCCGAAGGGAACGCCGCGCTGGCGCTGCGGAGTGTCGGCGCGGAACAGCGGCTGATCTGGTACCTGCCGGGAATCGCCGATGTGCCGGCGGTGAAGAAGCCGGTCACCCTKAGTGACCTCGCCGCCCCCTGGACCCGCGTCCTCGGCCCCTGGCTCGCCCTCGTGGCCGTGCTCGCCATGTTCTGGCGCGGCCGCAGGCTCGGCCCGCTGGTGGTCGAGCCGCTCCCGGTGGTGGTGAAGGCCGTGGAAACCGCTGAAGGGCGGGCACGGCTCTACCACGATGCCCGTGCCGTCGACCGGGCCTCCGACGTCCTCCGCGCCGGAACCCTGGTGCGGCTGGCCAAGACACTCAGGCTGGGGCCGGACGCCGGCGCGGCGGCCATCTCCGACGCTGCCGCCCGGCACCTGGACCGGAGCCCCGAGAGCGTCTCCGGCATCCTGGATGCCGAACCCCGAACCGAAGCAGACCTCGTGCGCTGGGCCCAGCAGCTCGAACGACTAGAGAAAGAGGTACACGCGCGATGAACGACTACCCCAGCATCCCTGGCGGCGGAGCAGCGACCGACACCGGCCCGGCAGCCGACGCCGCAGCCCCGTGGCCGGCGCCCAGGCCGGCGGAGCACCCGGCCCCGCCAACCGCGGCACCGGGCCGTCCGGCGGCGGATGGCCACAGTATCGGGGGCGCAGCCCACCACGACCCGGTCCGGCAGGCACTACTGGACGTCCGGCGGGAGGTCGCCAAGGCCGTCGTCGGGCAGGATGCCACGGTCACCGGGATGCTGATCGCCCTGCTGTGCGGCGGCCACGTGCTCATCGAAGGGGTGCCGGGCGTGGCCAAGACCCTGCTGGTGCGCAGCCTCTCGGCGGCCCTGAGCCTCGACACCAAGCGGATCCAGTTCACCCCAGACCTGATGCCCGGTGACGTCACAGGCTCGCTGATTTATGACTCCAGCACCTCAGAGTTCAGCTTCCGGGAAGGACCCGTCTTCACCAACATCCTGCTGGCGGACGAGATCAACAGGACCCCACCCAAAACGCAGGCGTCCCTGCTCGAGGCCATGGAGGAACGGCAGGTCTCCGTGGACGGCGTCTCCCGCCGGCTGCCCGCGCCGTTCATCGTCGCCGCGACCCAGAACCCGGTGGAGTACGAGGGAACCTATCCCCTGCCGGAGGCGCAGCTGGACCGCTTCCTGCTCAAGCTGGCCATGCCGCTGCCCGGCCGCGACGACGAGATTGAGGTCATCCGACGGCACGCGGCCGGTTTCGACCCCCGCGACCTGGCTGCGGCCGGGGTGCGCCCGGTCGCCGGGCCCGCCGAGCTGGAACAGGCGCGGCAGGCAGTTGCCGCGGTCGAGGTGGGCCCGGAGGTCCTCGCCTACATCGTGGACATCGTCCGCGCCACCCGGTCGGCACCGTCCTTCCAGCTGGGCGTCTCACCCCGCGGCGCCGCGGCACTGCTCACCGGGTCGCGTGCCTGGGCGTGGCTCTCCGGGCGGAGCTTCGTCACCCCCGACGATGTCAAAGCCCTCGCCCTGCCCTGTCTGCGCCACCGTGTGGCACTGCGGCCGGAGGCAGAAATGGACGGCGTGCAGGCCGACGGCGTGTTGGGCAGCATCCTCGCCTCCGTGCCTGTGCCCCGCTAAGCCATGGCGATTTCCGGACGGTTCGTGCTGCTGGCGCTGCTGGGAATGGTCCCCGCGCTGCTCTTCCCGGGCTGGCCTTCGGCCGTTGTCGTGATGCTGTTGCTGGCGGCCGTCCTGCTGGCCGACCTGGTCCTGGCGGCGCCGCTGCGCCATGTCTCGGTGCAGCGCGGGGATCCCGGCAGTGTTGCGCTCACCGGTTCGGCGGAATCGGTGCTGACGGTGGCGAACACGGGCCGCCGGGCCCTGCGCGGACTGGTCCGCGACGCCTGGCAGCCGTCGGCCGGCGCGCAGAATCCCCGCCAGCACCTGAACGTGCCCGCCGGGGAGGGCCGCCGGATGGCGGTGACCCTGCGGCCGACCCGGCGCGGCGAGCTCGCCGCAGCGCATGTCACGATCCGGGCGTTTGGYCCGTTGGGCCTCGCCGCCCGGCAGCGCACCCTCCCGTGTCCCGGCTCCTTACGCGTACTGCCGCCGTTCCATTCCCGCCGGCACCGTCCGTCCAAACTGCGCCAATTGCCGGAACTCGACGGCAAGGCCGCAGTCCAGATC
>NZ_JBFTNO010000092.1:0-11116 GCF_056397525.1 Arthrobacter sp. 05L45_2
TTCATGGAGCGCAGGGCAACGCCCTGCACCTGGTCGGTGAAGAGGCCCTCGCCGATCAGCCAGCTGGCCTGATCGGCCGTCTGCTGTTTGACGAACTGCTCCACGAGCGCACCGAAGACGTCCGAGACGGACTCGTTCAGGGCGCCGGATTGATTGCGGTAGGTGAGTCCGGCGGAAAACTGTGTGACGCCGTGCGTGAGCTCATGGCCGATCACGCTCATGGAGGCCGTGAACCGGTTGAAGACCTGGCCGTCGCCGTCGCCAAAGACCATTTGCCGGCCGTCCCAGAAAGCGTTGTCATAGCGCTGGCCGAAGTGCACCGTCGCGTCCAGCGGCAGGCCGTTGCCGTCAATGGAATTGCGGCCGAAGGCATCCGCGTACAGCCGGTGCGTGTGGCCCAGGCCGTCGTAGGCCTCATCCGCCGCGGGGTCCCCGGTGGCGTTCTCGCCCTCCTTGCGGACCAGCACCCCCGGCAGGTTCTCCGAGGTCTTTGCGTCGTAGATGGTCCGCTGCGGCGGCCCCGGTGTGAGCTGCCGCAGGCCCGGGGGCGTTGCCGGCGAGGGCAGGGCCCGGGACGCCTGGAAGGTCCTGACGTGCTGCAGGGCTTCCTTGGCGGCGCGGGCGGCGATCAGCAGCCGTGGTTCATGCTGCTGGGCTGCCAGCCGGCGCAGCAGATAAGGCGGGATGATGGAGCAGTACATGTTGAGACCCCTTAACTTCAGCCGATGCGAACAGCCTACGAGCGGGCTCCGACAATTGGCAGGGGTCGGGCCGGTAGTCACCCGCACAAACCGGCTGCCGTTGGATACGGTAGGCCCATGGCGGAATCGGAAAAGCGGAAAAAGCCCGGCTCGACCCTGGTAACGGTGATCATCGCCTTCGCGGCGAATTTCCTCGTCGCAGCGGCAAAGACGGTCGCCGCGCTGCTGTCCGGGTCCGCATCGATGACGGCGGAGGCCGCGCACTCCTGGGCGGACACCGGCAACCAGATCTTCCTGTTCTTCGCCGAACGGCGGTCGGCCCGGCCACGGGACAAGAGCCACCCCATGGGGTACGGCCGGGAAGCCTACGTCTGGTCGATGTTCGCAGCCTTCGGGCTCTTCACCGCCGGGGCAGTGGTGTCCATCATGCACGGGATCCAGCAAATCATTGCCCCCGAGCCGGCAGCGGACTTCACCATCGCCTATGTGGTGCTGGCCGTTGCGTTCGTCTTTGAGGGAATCTCCTTCATCCAGGCGTTCCGGCAAACCCGGAAGGCGGCCCGGCAGCTGGACCGGCACACCCTGGAGCAGGTCCTGATCAGCTCGGACCCCACACTGCGTGCCGTCTTTGCGGAAGACGCCGCCGCGCTGATCGGCCTCGTGGTGGCCTTTGCCGGCATCTTCCTGCACCAGGTCACCGGCTCGCCGATTCCGGACGCCGTGGGCTCGATCGTCGTCGGGGTGCTGCTGGCCGTCGTCGCCGTCGTGCTGATCGACCGCAACCGGCGCTTCCTGGTGGGCCAGGGCGTCACCCGGGACATCGAACGCTCCATGGCCCAGCGGGTGCTCGAGCACCAGGAGATCGCCCGTCTGACCTACCTGCACCTGGAATTTGTGGGCCCCCGGCGGCTGTACCTTGTTGCCGCCGTCGATCTGCAGGGGGACCACCCGGAACACGAGGTGGCCGTGGCCCTGCGCCGCATCGAGCGGGAACTGGAGGACCACGAAACGGTGGAAGAAGCCGTCCTGACCCTGGCCACCCCGGACGAACCGGAGCTGGAGTTCAGCGCCGGGGCCAGCCACGACGCCAGCTGAGCGGACAACAAACACCCCGGACAGCAAAAACCCCGCCGTTTCACTGAAACGGCGGGGTTTTGTGTGTGCCCTCGATAGGATTCGAACCTACGACCTTCTGCTCCGGAGGCAGACGCTCTATCCCCTGAGCTACGAGGGCAATCAGGGATCCTGCCGTGACCGGCGGGACGTCCTAGAGCTTAGCAGGAAGGTGGGCTCCAAACGAAAATCCGCCGCCCGGGCACGGCGCCGCATCCAACAGCGCATCCATCAGGGGGAGCGGCAGCCCCGGATGATGGCGCCATAATTCCACCGGACTGCGGGCCTTCGGTAGGCTAGAACCGTGACCCCAGAAGAACTCTCCCTCGCCATATCCGCCTGCCTGAAGGACGCCGTCGCCGCTGGTGACATTGCCCTCGCCGCCACTGATATCCCGGAGGCGGTACGCGTGGAGCGGCCGAAGAACAGGGACCACGGCGACTGGGCCACCAACATCGCGCTGCAGCTGGCCAAAGCGGCGGGTACCAACCCGCGGCAGCTGGCCGGGCTGCTGAGTGAGCGGCTCGCCTCGATCGAGGGCGTCTCCGCTGTCGACATCGCCGGCCCGGGGTTCCTGAACATCACGGTCGATGCCGCGGCCGCCGGTGCCCTCGCCAAAGCCATCGTCGAGGCCGGAACCGCATACGGGACCAACACCGCGCTCGCGGGCCGCACGGTCAACATGGAGTTCGTCTCCGCCAACCCCACCGGTCCGCTGCACATTGGCCACACCCGCTGGGCCGCCCTGGGCGACTCCATCGCCCGGGTCCTGCGGGCTTCCGGTGCCGACGTCACTGCCGAGTACTACATCAACGACGCCGGCTCGCAGATGGACGTCTTCGCGCACTCGGTGCTGTCCCGGCTGCACGGCCGGGGCGTTCCGGAGGGCGGCTACCCGGGCGAATACATCGCCGACCTCGGCCACGAGGTCCTGACCCGGCACCCGGACATCCGCGAACTCACCGACGTCGCTGCCCTTCCCGTGATCCGCGGCGCGGCCTACAAGGCCCAGCTGCACGACATCAAGCAGACCCTCGCGGAGTTCGGCGTCGAGTTCGATGTCTACTTCTCCGAGCAGGAACTGCACGACGCCGGCGCCATTGCCGACGCCGTCGCCCGGCTCCGGGAACAGGGCCACGTGTACGACGACGGCGGCGCCGTCTGGCTGCGCACCACCGACTTCGGTGACGACAAGGACCGCGTGATGATCCGCGCGAACGGCGAGCCAACATACTTCGCCGCCGACGCCGCGTACTACCTGTCCAAAAAGGACCGTGGTTTCACCGAGAAAATCTACCTGCTCGGCGCCGACCACCACGGCTACATCAACCGGCTCAAGGCCATCGCGGCTGCGGCCGGCGACGATCCCGAGGTCAACATCGAGGTGCTGATCGGCCAGCTGGTCTCCGTCAACGGCGCCAAGCTGTCCAAGCGGGCCGGCAACATCATCGAACTCAAGGACCTGATCTCCTGGCTGGGCAAGGATGCCGTCCGCTACTCCCTGGCCCGCTTCCCGGCCGACTCCCCGCTGACCCTGGACCCGGAGCTGCTCAAAAAGCACAGCAACGAGAACCCGGTGTTCTACGTCCAGTACGCGCACGCCCGGTCCCGCGGCGCCGCACGCAACGCCGTGGCCGCCGGGGTCGAACGGAGTGTGGACGGCAAGGACAGTTTTGACGCGTCCCTGCTGGACCACCCGACCGAAAACGAGCTGCTCTCCCACCTGGGCAGCTACCCGTCGATTGTGGCCAAGGCGGCCGAGCTCCGCGAGCCGCACCGCGTGGCCCGCCACCTGGAAGTCATCGCGGGGGCCTACCACCGCTGGTACGACGCCTGCCGCGTGGCACCCTTGGGCGAGGAACCCATTACCGACCTGAACCGGACCCGGTTGTGGCTCAACGACGCCACCAGCCAGGTGCTGGCCAACGGACTGGAACTGCTGGGCGTTTCGGCGCCGGAACGGATGTGAACGCCATGACCGCGACACCGGATCAAAGCAACACCGCCTCCCCGCTCGCCCCGGACTGGCTCGCCGTCCCGGACGACCTGAACGCGCTGCACACCCCGATGTGGGCGGAGGGCGTGGCCAGGAACGACGGCGGCGAGCTGGCCATCGACGGCATCCCGGTCAGCGAACTGCAGCGGCAGTTCGGGACACCGCTGTTTGTTATGAGCGAGACCGATTTCCGGGCCCGGGCCCGGGCCTTCCAGGACGCCTTCAACGAGGCGTTCGCCGATATCTGCGGGGGAGTGGACGTCTACTACGCCGGTAAGTCGTTCCTGTGCACCGCCGTCGTCCGCTGGGTCGAGGAGGAAGGGCTCCGGCTGGACACCGCGTCCGGCGGGGAACTGGCCGTCGCGGCCAGTGCCGGCATTCCCGGTGCCGCCGTGGCCCTGCATGGGAACAACAAATCCGACGCCGAGATCCACCGGGCCCTCGACATGAAGCTCGGCCGGATCGTCATCGACAGCCTCGACGAGCTGCAGCGCGTGGCTGCGATCGCGGCCAATCGGGGCGAAACGGCCAAGGTGATGCTGCGGCTGACCCCCGGCGTGCACGCCCACACCCACGAATTCATTGCCACCGCGCACGAGGACCAGAAGTTCGGCCTCTCGATGGCCGGCGACTCTACGGACCAGGCCGGCCTGTCCGCCGCTGAAGAGGCTGTGGCGGCCGCGGCGGGCCATGACAGCATCGAGCTGCTGGGGCTGCACTGCCACATCGGGTCCCAGATCTTCGAGCCGGACGGCTTCGCCCTGGCCGCGGAAAAACTGCTGGACTTCCTCGCCGCCATGCAGGCCAAGTACTCGATCGTGCTGCCCGAACTGGACCTTGGCGGTGGCTACGGCATCGCCTACACCCCGGTGGACACCCCGCGGCCGCCGGCCGAAATCGCCCAGGCGATGGCCGTCGTCGTCCGCGCGAAAGTCGCCGAACTCGGCATCACCGCGCCGCGGATCTCGATTGAACCCGGACGCGCGATCGTCGGAACCAGCACTTTTACCCTGTACGAGGTGGGAACCCTCAAGACGGTCCGGGTGGATGCGCCGGAAAACGGCGCAGAAAACGTTACGTTCCCGCGCCGTTATGTGTCGGTCGACGGCGGCATGAGCGACAACGCCCGCCCGGTGCTCTACGACGCGGATTATTCAGCCGTGGTGGCGTCGCGCAGCACCGATTCGGCGGCGCAGCTGTCCCGAGTGGTGGGCAAACATTGCGAGAGCGGCGACATAGTTGTTAGAGATGTATATCTGCCCGAGGACGTGGCAGCCGGTGATCTGCTCGCTGTACCGGGGACCGGCGCCTACTGCTGGGCCCTGTCAAGCAATTACAACTATCTGGCCCGGCCGGGCGTTGTCGCGGTACGCGATGGATCAGTCCGGCTTATTGTCCGCGGCGAAACCGAACAAGATCTGCTGAACCGCGACATGGGAGTCTGAATGACGGAAATGCAAACCCTGAAAGTGGCCCTGCTGGGCTGTGGCAACGTCGGAGCCCAGGTTGCGCGGATCCTCATTGACGACGCCGAGGCCCTGGCGTCCCGCACCGGAGCCCGCCTCGAACTGAGCGGCGTCGCCGTGCGCAACCCGGATGCCCGGCGCGACGTCGAACTGCCCCAGGACCTCTTCACCACTGACGCCGAGGCTCTGGTCAAGGACGCTGACCTCGTCATCGAACTGATGGGCGGCATCGAGCCGGCGCGCGGCCTGATCCTGACCGCTATCCGGCATGGCGCGTCCGTCGTGACCGGCAACAAGGCACTGCTCGCCCAGGACGGCCCGACCCTCTACGAGGAGGCGGACAAGGCAGGCGTTCAGCTCTCCTACGAGGCCGCCGTCGCGGGTGCCATCCCGATCCTGCGCCCCATCCGGGACAGCCTTTCCGGCGACCGGATCACCCGGGTCCTGGGCATCGTCAACGGCACCACAAACTTCATCCTCGACCAGATGGACACCACGGGCGCACAGTTCGCGGACGCCCTCGCCGAGGCCCAGCGGCTGGGCTACGCCGAAGCGGACCCCACGGCCGACGTCGAGGGCCTGGACGCCGCCGCGAAGGCCGCGATCCTCGCGTCCCTGTCCTTCCACACGCGGTTCGCCCTCGAGGACGTCTACTGCGAGGGCATCACCTCGGTCACGGCGGCGGACATCGCCGCCGCCAAGGACGCCGGCTTTGTCATCAAGCTGCTGGCCATCGCCGAAAAGCTCACAGACGACGCCGGCGAGCCGGGCGTCTCGGTGCGGGTGCACCCCACCCTCCTTCCCCGTGAGCACCCGCTCGCCGCAGTGCACGGGGCGTTCAACGCGGTCTTCATCGAAGCCGAAAACGCCGGCGAGCTGATGTTCTACGGCCAGGGCGCCGGCGGCACGCCGACGGCGTCGGCCGTGCTGGGCGACCTGGTGTCTGCAGCCCGCCGGATCGTGCTGGGCGGCCCCGGACGCACCGAAACCACCACCGGACACGTTCCTGCGCTGCCCATCGACGCGGCCGTGACCAGCTACTACATCGGACTCGACGTCGCGGACCAGCCGGGCGTCCTCGCCAGGATTGCGCAGCTGTTCGCAGAACACGGCGTGTCCATCGAAATCATGCGCCAGACCATCCACCGCGACTCGGCCTCCAAGGCTGAGTCGGCGGAACTGCGGATCGTCACGCACCGCGCCAGCGAAGCCGCCCTGTCGGCAACTGTCCAGGCCGTCAAGGGCCTGGACATCATCAATTCCGTCACATCCGTACTGCGGGTAGAAGGGGTCTAAGTGGCTCACCAATGGCGCGGAGTCATCCGCGAATACGCCGAACGCCTGCCGGTCACCGAGGCCACCAAAGTCATCACCCTCGGTGAGGGCGGCACCCCGCTCGTCCACGCGCAGAAGCTCTCCGAACTCACCGGTTCCACGGTCTACCTCAAGGTCGAGGGCATGAACCCCACCGGTTCGTTCAAGGACCGCGGCATGACCATGGCCATGACGGCCGCCGTCGCCTCCGGGGCCAAGGCAGTGGTCTGCGCCTCCACCGGCAACACGTCGGCGTCCGCCGCCGCCTACGCAACCTCCGCCGGACTGCAGTGTGCCGTGCTGGTGCCCGAGGGCAAAATCTCGATGGGCAAGCTGAGCCAGGCCATTGCGCACGGCGCCACGCTCCTGCAGGTGGACGGGAACTTCGATGACTGCCTCGACATCGCCCGCAAGCTGGGGGAGTCGTACCCGGTGTTCCTGGTGAACTCGGTGAATCCGGCCCGGATTGAAGGACAAAAAACCGGTGCCTTCGAAGTGGTCGACGCCCTCGGCGACGCCCCGGACATCCACGTGCTCCCTGTCGGCAACGCCGGCAACATCAGCGCGTACTGGAAGGGCTACAAGGAATACGCGGCGCCCTTCGAATCCGCCACTGCAGGAAACCTGCCCGCCGTCGCAACAAAGACCCCGGTCATGTGGGGCTTCCAGGCCGCCGGCGCAGCCCCGTTCGTTGCGGGGCACCCCATCACGGAGCCGGACACCATCGCCACCGCCATTCGGATCGGCAACCCCGCCTCCTGGGACACCGCCGTCGCCGCGCGCGACGAATCCGGCGGTGTCATCGAGGCCGTCACGGATGAGGAAATCCTCTCCGCGCACCGCTGGCTCTCCGCCCGCGAAGGCGTCTTTGTCGAACCGGGTTCCGCTGCCGGCGTCGCCGGGCTGATCAAGAAGCACGCCGCGGGCCAGGTACCGTCCGGCAAGACCATCGTCATCACCGTCACCGGGCACGGCCTCAAGGATCCGCAGTGGGCCCTGCGCACCGAAGACGGCAGCGATGTGCAGCCGGTCAAGGTGGCCAACGACGTCGTCACGGTCGCGGCCGAACTGGGACTGGAAGAAAAATAGCCTTGGAAACAACCCTCACCGTCCCCGCCGAATCGGCCGCCGACACTCCGGCGGTCCCGGCGGGGCAAGTGGTCACCGTCCGGGTGCCGGCCACCAGCGCCAACCTCGGCCCCGGCTACGACAGCCTGGGCCTGGCGCTGTCCCTGCACGACACCCTGACGGTGGAAACCCTGGCGAGCGGCGAGCTCGAATTTGAACTCAGCGGCGAGGGCGCCGACACGCTGCCCCGCGACGCGAGCCACCTGGTGGCCAGAGCCCTCACCGAGGCGCTGCACGTACTGGGTTTCCGCCACGAGGGGCTGCGGATCACCGCGGACAACGTCAACCCGCACGGGCGCGGCCTGGGGTCCTCGGCGGCAGCCGTGGTGGCAGCCGCCACCGCCGCGAACGCCCTGGTCCCGGCTGAATCCCGCCGCGGCAAGGACTGGATCCTGCAGTTCACCAGCCGGCTTGAAGGGCAYCCGGACAACGTCGCACCCGCSATTTTCGGCGGATTGGCSCTGTCATGGCAGGACAGYGASCAGTACAGCAGCACCTGCGCCACAGTGGACGCCGGCATCGTCCCGGTGGTCGCGGTGCCGGACTTCGAGCTCTCCACCGAAGCGGCTCGGGCTCTTTTGCCTGCCTCGGTGGGACACCACGCGGCCGCCATGAACTCGGGCAGGGCCGCCCTGCTGATCCATGCCCTGACGCAGAACCCCGAATTCCTGCTGGCAGGAACCGAGGACTACCTGCACCAGAGCTACCGCGCCCAGGCGATGCGGCCCAGCGCCGCGCTGATCGACGCGCTTCGGCAGCGCGGCCACGCAGCCGTGGTCTCGGGCGCCGGGCCCACCGTGCTGGTGCTGGCGTCCGGCGAAAAGGAAGCGGCCGACGTCGTCGACTTCATCGGAGCTTTCACCGCCGACAACACGCCGGACGTCGCTTGGCGTGTGATGAAGCTGGCTGTAGACACTGAGGGTGCTAAAGTGGAAGTGCACCGGCGGTAATCACGCAAGCTTTGTATAGACCGCGATGTTGGCCCAGTTGCCCTCTCTCATCTTTCACTGCGCAAACAATTTCCGGTGCCGCCTGCTTTCGGCCTGACGAAAGAAGCTGCAGAATTCCTCTGTACCCCTGAATCGTCAGCCGGCCGTTCCTTACTTTCGGGGCGTGTCTTGGTGTAGCAGTATCCGGCCCGCCGGCCGATATCCAACCGGCATGGCCGAAATCCCGGCTGCAGATCTGAACTGCAGCCCAGATCAAATCACCGCGTCCAGCTCCTAGCCTGGACGCCGTCGAGGGGGAAGGATCCTTCGTGACCGAAACCACTGAGCTGTCTCCAGCTGTGGACACATCATCTTCTGCTGCCGCTTCGGCAGCACCCGCCAAGAGCAGCGGCCTCGCAGGCCTCAAGCTCGCCCAGCTGCAGGCCCTGGCCAGCCAGCTGGGTATCTCCGGCGGCTCCCGGATGCGCAAGGGCGATCTGGTGACTGCCATTTCCGCCCACCGTGCCGGTACCCCGATCAGCAAGTCCGCCGACCGCGCCGCTGAGAAGGCGAGCGACAACGGCTCCATTGCCCACGCTGTTGCCCCGGCCGCCGCACCCGTAGCGGCCGAAACCGCTCCGGCCGAGAACCCGCGTGCCCGCACCCGGGGACGCAGCCGCCGCGCAGGCAGCGACGGTGTTGTCACCGCTCCCGCCGCCGAGGCCCCCGCCGCAGCACCTGAGGTCCAGGCCGCCCCGGAGCAGGCTCCGGCCGAGCAGGGCTCCGAAGGCAGCGACCGCACCCGCCAGCCGCGGACCCGTAACCGCCGCCGCGGCGAAGCAGCCGCCCAGGCCGAAGCTCCCGCCGCTGCAGCCACCGAAGCTCCCGCCGAGCAGACGGCCGGCGAACAGCGCCAGGACCGCCAGCCCGAGCAGGGCAACGACGACGGCCAGCGCCGCGAGAACACCCGCGGCCGTGGCGGCCGTGAGGACAACGCCGCCAACCGCGACAACAGCCGCGACAACAACCGCGACAACGACGACAACGACGGCGGCAGCCGCCGCAACCGCCGTAACCGTCGTGACCGCAACGACCGCTCGGGCGGCCAGGACAACCGCGACAACAACTCGCGCAACGACCGTTTCCGGGACCGCAACGAACGCCGCCGCGGCCGTTCCCAGGGCCCGGACGTCGACGACGTCGAGGTCACCGAGGACGATGTCCTGCTGCCCGTCGCCGGCATCCTGGACGTGCTGGAGAACTACGCGTTCATCCGCACCTCCGGTTACCTGCCGGGTTCGAACGACGTCTACGTATCCCTCGCCCAGGTCAAGAAGTACAACCTGCGCAAGGGCGACGCCGTCGTCGGTGCCATCCGCGCCCCGCGTGAAGGCGAAGCCCAGCACAACAACCAGCAGCAGTCGGCCCGGCAGAAGTTCAACGCCCTGGTCCGCGTCACCTCGGTCAACGGCAAGACCCCCGAGGAGCTGAAGGACCGCGTAGAGTTCGCGAAGCTTGTTCCGCTCTACCCCTCCGAGCGCCTGCGCCTCGAGACGGACCCCAAGAAGATCGGCCCCCGCGTCATCGACCTGGTTGCCCCGATCGGCAAGGGCCAGCGTGGCCTGATCGTCTCGCCGCCGAAGGCCGGCAAGACCCTCATCCTGCAGTCCATCGCGAACGCCATCACCACCAACAACCCTGAGGTCCACCTCATGATGGTGCTCGTTGACGAACGTCCCGAAGAAGTCACGGACATGCAGCGCACCGTCAAGGGTGAGGTCATTGCCTCCACCTTCGACCGGCCCGCCGATGACCACACCACCGTGGCCGAACTCTCCATCGAACGCGCCAAGCGGCTCGTGGAAATGGGCATGGACGTGGTGGTCCTGCTGGACTCGATGACCCGCCTGGGCCGTGCCTACAACCTGGCAGCACCGGCCTCCGGCCGCATCCTGTCCGGTGGTGTCGACTCGGCCGCGCTGTACCCGCCGAAGCGCTTCTTCGGTGCGGCACGCAACATCGAAAACGGCGGCTCGCTGACCATCCTGGCCACCGCCCTGGTTGAGACCGGCTCCAAGATGGACGAGGTCATCTTCGAGGAGTTCAAGGGCACCGGCAACATGGAACTGCGCCTGTCCCGCCAGCTCGCGGACAAGCGCATCTTCCCGGCCGTGGACGTCAACGCGTCCGGCACCCGCCGCGAGGAAAACCTGCTCTCTGCCGAGGAAGTCAAGATCATGTGGAAGCTGCGCCGTGTCCTGTCCGGACTGGAAACGCAGCAGAGCCTTGAACTGCTGACCAACAAGATCCGGGAGACCCAGAGCAACGTCGAGTTCCTGATGCAGGTTCAGAAGACGACGCTTGGTGCGAAGTCCGATAACGACAAGTAGCTGAGTTGAGGGGTGGGGCCGTCGCATATTTTTTGCCGGCCCCGCCCCTTCGCGTTGCGGCTGGCGTACTGCGTACGCC
>NZ_JBFTNO010000093.1:0-11062 GCF_056397525.1 Arthrobacter sp. 05L45_2
GGGCATCTTCCAYGGACTGCATCTGGCCACGGCGGGAGTTGAGGTCACCGATAACTTCACCCATGTATTCCTCAGGGGTGCGGACCTCGACATCCATCAGCGGTTCGAGCAGGACAGGGTTCGCCTTGCGTGCAGCTTCCTTGAAAGCCATACGGCCGGCGATCTTGAACGCCATTTCCGAGGAGTCAACATCGTGGTAAGCGCCGTCAATCAGCGTCGCCTTGATGCCGACAACCGGGTAACCGGCCAGGACGCCGTCGTTCAGTGCATCCTGGATACCAGCGTCAACGGACGGGATGTATTCGCGCGGAACGCGGCCACCGGTGACCTTGTTCTCGAACTCGTACATCTCGCCTTCGGAGGTGTCCAGGGGCTCGATGGCGATCTGGATCTTTGCGAACTGGCCCGAACCACCGGTCTGCTTCTTGTGCGTGTAGTCGTGACGCTCCACAGCACGCTTGATGGTTTCGCGGTAGGCGACCTGGGGCTTGCCCACGTTTGCCTCGACCTTGAATTCGCGGCGCATGCGGTCCACCAGGATGTCCAGGTGGAGCTCGCCCATGCCGGCGATGATGGTCTGGCCGGTGTCTTCGTTGAGGGAGACCTGGAAGGTCGGGTCCTCAGCGGAGAGCTTCTGGATGGCCGTGGAGAGCTTCTCCTGGTCACCCTTGGTGTTCGGCTCGATCGCAACCGAGATCACGGGCTCCGGGAAGCTCATGGACTCGAGGACAATCTGGTTGGACGAATCGCACAGGGTGTCGCCCGTGGTGGTGTCCTTCAGGCCGATGGCTGCGTAGATGTGGCCCGCGGTAGCGCCGTCGACCGGCATTTCCTTGTTGGCGTGCATCTGGAACAGCTTGCCGATGCGCTCCTTCTTGCCCTTGGTGGAGTTGACCACCTGTGCGCCTGCTTCCACGTGACCGGAGTACACGCGGATGAAGGTGAGCTGGCCGAAGAAGGGGTGTGCGGCGATCTTGAACGCCAGCGCAGAGAACGGCTCGTCAGCGGAAGGCTTCCGGGTCAGTTCCTTCTCTTCGTCGCGGGGATCGTGACCGACCATCGGCGGGACGTCGAGCGGGTTCGGCAGGTAGTCCACGACGGCGTCGAGCATCGGCTGGACGCCGCGGTTCTTGAACGCGGAGCCACAGAAGACCGGGTAGAGCTCGGAGTTGATCGTCATCTTGCGGATGCCGGCCTTGAGCTCGTCGATCGTGATCTCTTCGCCTTCGAGGTACTTCTCCATGAGCTCTTCGGAGGACTCAGCAACGGTCTCAACGAGCGTTGCGCGGTACTCTTCGGCCTTTTCCTTGAGGTCAGCCGGGATCTCCTGGATCTCGTACTTGGCACCCATGGTGACGTCACCCTTGGAGTCGCCGGGCCAGACCAGGGCGCGCATGTAGAGCAGGTCGACGACGCCGATGAAATCGTTCTCGGCGCCGATCGGCAGCTGCATAACGAGCGGCTTGGCACCGAGGCGGCTGATGATGGTGTCGACGGTGAAGTAGAAGTCAGCGCCGAGCTTGTCCATCTTGTTGACGAAGCAGATGCGCGGGACGTTGTACTTGTCAGCCTGGCGCCAAACAGTCTCGGACTGCGGCTCCACGCCTTCCTTGCCATCGAACACGGCGACGGCGCCGTCGAGGACGCGCAGGGAGCGCTCAACCTCAACGGTGAAGTCCACGTGGCCGGGGGTGTCGATGATGTTGATCTGGTTGTTTTCCCAGAAGCAGGTCACGGCGGCAGACGTGATGGTGATGCCGCGTTCCTTTTCCTGTTCCATCCAGTCAGTCGTCGAAGCGCCGTCGTGCGTTTCGCCGATCTTGTGGTTCACACCCGTGTAGAACAGGATGCGCTCGGTAGTAGTGGTCTTGCCGGCATCAATGTGGGCCATGATGCCGATATTGCGGACCTTGCTAAGGTCGGTAAGCACGTCCTGTGCCACGGTGTCTCCCTTTCGGATGGACTGCACGTTCGCCGCCGGCTCGGGTGAGCCGGCGGCGTCCGGGAAGTATTACCAGCGGTAGTGTGCGAAGGCCTTGTTGGACTCGGCCATCTTGTGGGTGTCTTCGCGGCGCTTCACAGCGGCTCCGAGACCGTTCGAGGCGTCCAGGATTTCGTTCTGGAGGCGCTCGGTCATCGTCTTTTCGCGGCGGGCCTTGGAGTAGCCAACCAGCCAGCGGAGGGCGAGGGCCGTGGAACGGCCCGGCTTGACCTCGACGGGGACCTGGTAGGTCGCGCCGCCGACGCGGCGGGAGCGGACCTCGAGGGAAGGCTTGACGTTGTCCATGGCCTTCTTGAGGGCTGCAACGGGGTCGCCGCCGGACTTGGCGCGTGCGCCTTCGAGGGCACCGTAGACGATGCGCTCTGCAGTGGACTTCTTGCCGTCAACG
Source organism: Arthrobacter sp. 05L45_2 (assembly GCF_056397525.1). Taxonomy (NCBI): domain Bacteria; kingdom Bacillati; phylum Actinomycetota; class Actinomycetes; order Micrococcales; family Micrococcaceae; genus Arthrobacter; species Arthrobacter sp. 05L45_2. Next base: position 2,391 of record NZ_JBFTNO010000093.1, read on the forward strand.
AGCACCTTGTTGATCAGCTGAGTGACCAGCGGGGAGCCGTATACGGGATCTAGTACTAGCGGCCGCTTGGGGGCCGGACCCTTGCGAGGCATATTACTTCTTCTCCATCTTTGCGCCGTAGCGGCTCCGTGCCTGCTTACGGTTCTTCACACCCTGGGTATCAAGGGCGCCACGGACGATCTTGTAACGGACACCCGGAAGGTCCTTAACGCGGCCGCCACGGACGAGCACAATGGAGTGCTCCTGCAGGTTGTGGCCAACACCGGGGATGTAGGCGGTGACTTCTACGCCACCGTTGAGGCGCACACGTGCAACCTTACGGAGAGCCGAGTTCGGCTTCTTCGGGGTCGTCGTGTAAACGCGGGTGCAAACACCACGGCGCATCGGGCTGCCCTTAAGCGCGGGGGCCTTGGTCTTCGAGACCTTAGGCGTGCGGCCCTTGCGGACCAGCTGGTTAATCGTAGGCACTCTCGTGTTCTCCGTTTTATCCGGAGCGGCCGTTGGCGGCCGCTCTCTTGTCGCTGCGCCCCGCCGCTCGAGCTTTGAAGATCTCTCCAGAGCAGCTGAGGCGAAGCCTTAATAGTCGGACCGCACGCCGGGGCGCCGGACTTTCATCCTGAACTGCCCCTAGGCATGCGAAAATGTGGCATACGTTGCACAAGAACCCTGCAAACCGGAAACGTCGTCCTGGTCGGGCTATCCAGCTGCAAGCTGTCTAACTGACCGGCGCACTCATCCACTGCCACAATAACAATTAGTCTCAAGTCTAACACGGACGGTCCCCAGCCCTTAATCGGCGCGGATTCCGCCCCTCCCCCGCAGTCCGTTCCGCCGTCGACTGTTCCCCACCGGCCCCGGCACTTCGGCAAAACGGCCGTATCGAAACACTCGACGGGTTAAAGCGGGATGGTCCCGCACCTTTAGGTGCGGGACCATCCTTCAATGCTGCCTACGGTTAGCGGAAGTCGCTGCCGAGGTCGTAGTCATCCAGCGGGATGGCGTGGAACTCAGGAGCTCCGTCGCCGCCCAGGGAGTCGTAGGAGAAGTCACTGAATGCGCTGGGGCCGGTGAACAGGTTGGCCTTTGCTTCTTCAGTCGGTTCCACCGTGACCTCGGTGTAGCGCGGGAGACCCGTGCCGGCCGGGATGAGCTTACCGATGATGACGTTTTCCTTGAGGCCGAGCAGCGGATCGCTCTTGCCTTCCATGGCCGCCTGCGTCAGGACGCGGGTGGTCTCCTGGAAGGAAGCTGCGGACAGCCAGGACTCGGTCGCCAGGGACGCCTTGGTGATACCCATGAGCTCGGGACGGCCGGAGGCCGGCGTCTTGCCCTCGGAAACCACACGGCGGTTGGCGTCCTCGAAGCGGCTGCGTTCGGCGAGCTCGCCGGGCAGCAGATCCGATTCACCGGATTCGATGACCGTGACGCGGCGCAGCATCTGGCGGACGATAACCTCGACGTGCTTGTCGTGGATACCGATGCCCTGGCTGCGGTACACGCCCTGGACCTCGTCCACCAGGAACTTCTGCGCGGCACGGGGACCCATGATGCGCAGAACCTGCTTGGGGTCGACCGGACCGTTGATGAGCTTCTGGCCAACGCTGACGTGATCGCCATCTTCGATGAGAAGACGTGAACGGCGCAGCACCGGGTAGGCGATCTCTTCGGATCCGTCATCCGGGGTGATGACCAGGCGCATCTGGCGCTCGGACTCTTCGATGGTGATGCGGCCGGCTGCTTCAGCAATCGGTGCGACACCCTTCGGAGTACGGGCTTCGAAGAGCTCCTGGATACGCGGCAGACCCTGGGTGATGTCGTCGCCACCACCGGCGGAGACAGCACCACCGGTGTGGAACGTACGCATGGTCAGCTGGGTACCGGGTTCACCGATGGACTGTGCGGCGATGATGCCGACGGCCTCGCCGATGTCAACGGTCTTGCCGGTGGCCAGCGAACGGCCGTAGCACAGGGCGCAGGTGCCGACGCTGGACTCACAGGTGAGTACGGAGCGGACCTTGACCTCGGTGATGCCGGCTGCGAACAGTTCGGCGATGACGACGTCGCCGCAGTCAGTGCCGGCCGCCGCGAGGACCTTGCCCTTGGCGTCAACGACGTCCACGGCCAGGGTACGGGCGTAGGCGCTGTTCTCGACGTTTTCGTCAAGGACCAGCTCGCCGTTGGCGTCAGCGACCGCGATCGGGGTGACGAGGCCGCGTTCGGTGCCGCAGTCCTCTTCACGGACGATAACGTCCTGCGAGACGTCCACCAGACGACGGGTCAGGTAACCCGAGTTGGCGGTACGCAGGGCGGTATCGGCCAGACCCTTACGGGCACCGTGCGTGGCGATGAAGTATTCCAGCACCGACAAGCCCTCGCGGTAGGAGGACTTGATCGGACGCGGGATGATTTCACCCTTAGGGTTGGCCACCAGGCCACGGATACCCGCGATCTGACGGACCTGCATCCAGTTACCACGTGCACCGGAGGACACCATGCGGTTGATCGTGTTCATCGGGGACAGGCTGTCACGCATCGCCTGGGCGATCTCGTTCGTGGCCTTGTTCCAGATYTCGATCAGTTCCTGGCGACGCTCGTCGTCGTCGATCAGGCCCTTGTCGTACTGGCCCTGGATCTTSGCRGCCATGGTCTCGTARCCGGCGAGGAKSKCCGGCTTGGAGGCCGGGACCTCGATGTCGGAGATGGCGACCGTGACGCCCGAGCGGGTTGCCCAGTAGAAACCGGCATCCTTCAGGTTGTCCAGCGTTGCCGCGGTGACGACCTTCGGGTAGCGCTCGGCAAGGTCGTTGACGATGCGGGACAGTTCGCCCTTGTCGGCAACAGCCTCAACCCACGGGTAGTCCGCGGGCAGCGTCTGGTTGAAGATGACCTGGCCGAGAGAGGTCTCGACCAGTGCGGTCTGACCCTGTTCCCAGCCTTCCGGAGCTTCCCATCCGGCGTAGGGCACGAAGCCCTCGAGCCGGATCTTGACCTTGGAGTTCAGGTGCAGCTCGTGCAGGTCGAACGCCATGATGGCTTCCGAAACGGAGGAGAAGATCCGGCCTTCGCCAGCTGAACCGACACGCTTGGTGGTCAGGTGGTAGAGGCCGATGATCATATCCTGCGAAGGCAGCGTCACCGGGCGGCCGTCGGACGGCTTCAGGATGTTGTTCGAGGACAGCATCAGGATCCGGGCTTCGGCCTGGGCTTCGGGGCTCAGCGGCAGGTGGACTGCCATCTGGTCGCCGTCGAAGTCAGCGTTGAACGCGCCACAAACCAGCGGGTGAAGCTGGATGGCCTTACCTTCAACAAGCTGCGGTTCGAACGCCTGGATGCCGAGGCGGTGCAGGGTAGGTGCACGGTTCAGCAGTACCGGGTGCTCGGTGATGATCTCTTCGAGGACATCCCAGACCTGCGGGCGGTAGCGCTCCACCATCCGCTTGGCCGACTTGATGTTCTGTGCGTGGTTGAGGTCAACCAGGCGCTTCATCACGAACGGCTTGAAGAGCTCCAGGGCCATCTGCTTGGGCAGGCCGCACTGGTGCAGCTTCAGCTGCGGGCCGACGACGATGACCGAACGGCCGGAGTAGTCGACGCGCTTGCCGAGGAGGTTCTGGCGGAAACGGCCCTGCTTGCCCTTGAGCATGTCGCTCAGGGACTTCAGCGGACGGTTGCCCGGTCCGGTGACCGGACGGCCGCGGCGGCCGTTGTCGAAGAGGCTGTCAACAGCTTCCTGAAGCATGCGCTTCTCGTTGTTGACGATGATCTCCGGGGCACCAAGATCAAGCAGGCGCTTGAGGCGGTTGTTGCGGTTGATCACACGGCGGTAGAGGTCGTTGAGGTCGGAGGTCGCGAAGCGGCCGCCGTCCAGCTGGACCATCGGGCGCAGTTCCGGCGGGATCACCGGGACGGCGTCCAGCACCATACCGAGCGGGCTGTTGTTGGTGGTCAGGAACGCGTTGACAACCTTCAGGCGCTTCAGGGCGCGGGTCTTGCGCTGGCCCTTGCCGTTGGCGATGATGTCGCGCAGCAGGTCGGACTCGGCCTGCATGTCGAAGCCTTCAAGACGCTTCTTGATGGCTTCGGCACCCATGGAACCTTCGAAGAACATGCCGTAGCGGTCACGCAGTTCGCGGTACAGGCCCTCGTCGCCTTCGAGGTCGRCGACCTTGAGGTTCTTGAAGCGGTCCCAGACCTGCTCGAGGCGCTCGATCTCAGCATCCGCGCGCTTGCGGACGTTGGCCATCTGGCGGTCGGCGGAGTCGCGGGCCTTCTTCTTGTCGGCAGCCTTGGCACCTTCACCTTCGAGGCGCGCGATCTCGTTTTCGAGGTCGCGGGCGATCGTGGCGATGTCGGAGTCGCGGTTGTCGATCAGCTGCTTCTTCTCGATGTCGTGCTCAACCTGCAGGTTGGGCAGTTCCTCGTGACGGGCGTCAGCATCGACACTGGTGATCATGTAGGCAGCGAAGTAGATGACCTTTTCGAGGTCCTTCGGTGCCAGGTCAAGGAGGTAGCCCAGGCGGGACGGGACACCCTTGAAGTACCAGATGTGCGTGACCGGGGCGGCCAGTTCGATGTGGCCCATGCGCTCACGGCGCACCTTGGCACGGGTGACCTCAACGCCACACCGCTCGCAGATGATGCCCTTGAAGCRCACGCGCTTGTACTTGCCGCAGTAGCATTCCCAGTCGCGGGACGGGCCGAAGATCTTCTCGCAGAAGAGGCCGTCCTTCTCAGGCTTGAGCGTGCGGTAGTTGATGGTTTCCGGCTTCTTAACCTCGCCGTAAGACCAGCCACGGATGTCTTCCGCGGTGGCGAGGCCGATCTGCATGAGGCCGAAGGAGGATTCGCTGGACATATGGTCCCTGTTCTCTCTTGTTCTCTAAATTCTGAAGTCTTGGGTTACGGGAAGAGGGAGGTGGCGTACGACGGCGGGATCACCCGCCGTCGTACGGCACCTGCTAAACCTCTTCTACGGAACTGGGCTCTGCACGAGACAGATCGATGCCCAGTTCTTCCGCAGCCGTGAAGACTGCGTCATCAGAGTCACGCATTTCAATTGTGGTTCCGTCCGTGGAAAGCACTTCCACGTTCAGGCACAGCGACTGCATTTCCTTGATCAAGACCTTGAAGGACTCAGGAACGCCCGGCTCCGGGATGTTCTCGCCCTTGACGATGGCTTCGTAGACCTTCACACGACCGTGGATATCATCCGACTTGATCGTGAGGAGTTCCTGGAGCGTGTAGGCGGCGCCGTAAGCTTCGAGCGCCCACACTTCCATTTCACCGAAGCGCTGGCCACCGAACTGTGCCTTACCACCCAGCGGCTGCTGCGTGATCATGGAGTACGGGCCGGTGGAGCGTGCGTGGATCTTGTCGTCCACCAGGTGGTGGAGCTTCAGGATGTACATGTAGCCGACCGAGATCGGATCCGGGAACGGCTCGCCGGAGCGGCCGTCAAACAGGCGGGTCTTGCCCGAGGAGTTGATCAGGCGGTCACCGTCGCGGGTGACGTTGGTGGAGTCGAGCAGGCCCGTGATTTCTTCTTCACGCGCACCGTCGAAGACCGGCGTTGCAACAGTGGTCTGGCCACTCTCGCGCGGCAGGTTCGGCAGCTGCTTGACCCACTCGGGCTCACCCTCGATCTTCCAACCGGTCTTGGCAACCCAGCCAAGGTGGGTTTCGAGCACCTGGCCGACGTTCATACGGCCCGGAACACCCAGCGGGTTCAGGACGATATCAACGGGGGTGCCGTCGGCAAGGAACGGCATGTCCTCGATCGGGAGGATCTTGGAGATAACACCCTTGTTGCCGTGACGGCCGGCGAGCTTGTCGCCGTCGGTGATCTTGCGCTTGGCGGCCACGTAGACGCGGACCAGCTGGTTGACGCCCGGGGGCAGCTCGTCGTCGTTGTCGCGGTCGAAGACGCGGACGCCGATGACGGTGCCGGATTCGCCGTGCGGAACCTTCAGGGAGGTGTCGCGCACTTCGCGGGACTTCTCACCGAAGATGGCGCGCAGCAGGCGCTCTTCCGGGGTCAGCTCGGTCTCGCCCTTGGGGGTGACCTTACCGACCAGGATGTCGCCGGCCTCAACCTCGGCACCGATGTGGATGATGCCGCGCTCGTCCAGGCCTGCCAGGACTTCCTCGGACACGTTCGGGATGTCACGGGTGATTTCCTCGGCACCAAGCTTGGTGTCGCGGGCATCGATCTCGTGCTCCTCGATGTGGATCGAGGACAGGACGTCTTCGGCCACGATCCGCTGGGACAGGATGATGGCGTCCTCGAAGTTGTGGCCTTCCCATGACATGAATGCCACGAGCAGGTTCTTACCGAGGGCGAGTTYACCCTGGTCCGTTGCCGGGCCGTCGGCGATGATGCCGCCGACTTCCAGGCGCTGGCCTTCGTTGACCAGGACGCGGTTGTTGTAGCAGTTGCCCTGGTTGGAACGCGCGAACTTGTTGATCCGGTAGTTGGTCTCGGTACCGTCGTCGTTGAGCACGATGACGAGTTCAGCCGAAACCTCGGTGACCACACCGGCCTTCTTGGCGATGGTGACGTCACCGGCGTCGACAGCGGCGGCGCGCTCCATGCCGGTGCCGACGAACGGCGCCTCGGAACGGACCAGCGGCACAGCCTGGCGCTGCATGTTGGCACCCATGAGTGCACGGTTGGCRTCGTCRTGCTCGAGGAACGGGATCAGGGCGGTAGCCACGGACACCATCTGGCGCGGGGAGACGTCCATGAACTCGACGTCGGCGGCGGGGACCAGCACGGGCTCGCCTCCACCACCGCGGGCGCGGACCAGGACGGTCTCTTCGGCGAAACGCTTGTTCTCGTCGAGCGGCGCGTTGGCCTGAGCGATCAGGACCTCGGCCTCGTCGTCGGCGGTGAGGTACTGGACCTCATCGGAGACGACACCTTCGGAAACAAGGCGGTACGGGGTTTCGATGAAACCGAACGGGTTGATGCGTCCGTAGGAAGCCAGCGAACCGATCAGGCCGATGTTCGGGCCTTCAGGGGTTTCGATGGGGCACATACGTCCGTAGTGGGACGGGTGCACGTCACGGACTTCCATGCCGGCGCGGTCACGGGACAGACCACCCGGGCCAAGCGCGGACAGGCGGCGCTTGTGGGTSAGRCCCGAGAGCGGGTTGTTCTGGTCCATGAACTGKGACAGCTGGGAMGTTCCGAAGAACTCCTTGATGGCTGCCACGACGGGGCGGATGTTGATCAGGGTCTGCGGCGTGATGGCCTCGACGTCCTGGGTGGTCATCCGCTCGCGGACAACGCGCTCCATACGGGACAGGCCGGTGCGGACCTGGTTCTCGATGAGCTCGCCGACGGCGCGGATGCGGCGGTTGCCGAAGTGGTCGATGTCATCGATCTCGACGCGGAGTTCGTGGTCCTGACCGTCGCGCTTGCCCGTGAGGGTCTTCTCACCGGCGTGCAGGGCTACCAGGAACTTGATCATGGCAACGATGTCTTCAACGTGCAGCACGGAGGCTTCCTTGTCACCAAGGGAGCGGTCGATGCCGAGCTTGCGGTTGATCTTGTAACGGCCAACCTTGGCCAGATCGTAGCGCTTGGAGTTGAAGTACAGGTTGTCCAGCAGGGACTGGGCAGCCTCGACGGTGGGCGGCTCGCCCGGTCGCAGCTTCCGGTAGATGTCCAGCAAGGCGTCTTCGCGGGTTTCGGTCGCGTCCTTCTCCAGCGTCGCGCGCATGGAGTCGTACTGGCCGAATTCCTCGAGGATCTGGCCTTCGGTCCAGCCGAGGGCCTTCAGCAGCACCGTGACGGACTGCTTGCGCTTGCGGTCGAGGCGGACGCCGACCTGGTCGCGCTTGTCGATTTCGAGTTCGAACCAGGCGCCGCGGGACGGGATGATCTTCGCGGTGAAGATGTCCTTGTCGCTGGTCTTGTCGGCGGTGCGCTCGAAGTAGGCACCCGGGGAGCGGACGAGCTGGGACACGACGACACGCTCGGTGCCGTTAACGACGAAGGTGCCCTTCTCGGTCATCAGCGGGAAGTCGCCCATGAACACGGTCTGCTGCTTGATTTCGCCCGTGTTGTTGTTCATGAACTCGGCCTTGACGTACAGCGGAGCCGAGTACGTAGCGTCCCGGTCCTTGCACTCGGCCATGGTGTACTTCGGGTCAGCGAACTCCGGCTCGGAGAAGCTCAGGGACATGGTGCCCTGGAAGTCCTCGATCGGGGAGATCTCTTCGAAGATGTCAGACAGGCCCGACGTGGTGGCGACGCTGAGGTCGCCTTCTTCGACGGCCTTCGCGACGCGTGCCTGCCAGCGTTCGTTTCCGACCAGCCAGTCGAAGCTGTCCGTTTGCAGGGCAAGCAGATTCGGAACGTCAAGCGGTTCGTGAATCTTTGCGAAGGAGAGCCGGCGGGTTGCACCGTCGGTGCTGTCGGCATTGATAGCGGTAGCGTTGTTTACATTAGAGGTGCTCGAGGCGACCAAGAGGGATCCTTCCACAGACCTTCAGGCGTTTTYAGATCTCCCCCGTTATGCACCCTGCGAAAGTGACTCCGCAGTGCTACCAATCCGGTTCCGCTATATGACCCGGGAACCCACGCTGACCATGCTGGTGCACGTTGTAGACGGCACATTGATGGAGCAGCTGTCAGGCTAAGCCCACCGCTATATGAAGGCTGAAGG
>NZ_JBFTNO010000094.1:0-11026 GCF_056397525.1 Arthrobacter sp. 05L45_2
GCCCCGGGACCCGGCGCCCCGTACGGCGGGCGCGGGCCGCGCCGCGTGGCTGCTGGCCGCCGTCGTCGTCCTTGCCGTGGTGACGGCGGCGTCCCTAGCCGTCGGCGCCCGCGGCCTTGGCCCCGGGACAGTGTGGCAGGCCTTGACTGCTTTCGATCCGGCCGACGGCGACCACGCCGTGGTGCACGCCCGCATCCCACGCACCGTCCTGGGCCTGCTGGTGGGCGGGGCCCTGGGGCTCGCCGGGGCGGCCATGCAGGGGGTGGCCCGCAACCCGCTCGCCGACCCGGGCATTATCGGCGTCAACGCCGGGGCCGCCCTGGCCGTGGTGACGGGAATCTACGTCTTCGGGATTTCCTCGCTGCAGGGTTACATCTGGTTCGCGTTCCTTGGCGCGGCCGTGGCGGCCGCCGCCGTGTACCTCATTGCGTCGCTGGGCCGGGACGGGGCGACGCCGGTCAAACTGGCCCTCGCCGGCGCGGCACTCAGCGCCGGACTGTATTCGCTGATGAACGTCATCCTTGTCTCCAGCCAGGACACCCTGGACCGGTTCCGGTTCTGGCAGGTGGGCGGCATCGCCGGGCGCGACTGGTCCGTCATCAGCGGCGGACTCCCGTTCCTGCTGCTGGGCGCGTCCATTGTGCTCGGCACGGGCCGGAACCTGAACGGCCTGGCGCTCGGGGACGAGCTCGCCAGCGGTCTCGGGCAGCGCGTTGGCCTCACCCGGGGCATCACAGCCCTGGGAGTCGTATTGCTGTGCGGCTCGGCCACGGCCCTGGCGGGACCGATCGGGTTCGTGGGGCTGGTGGTTCCGCACGCCGTCCGTTTCCTCACCGGCCCCGACTACCGCTGGGTCCTGCCGTTCTCGCTGGTGCTGGCCCCGGTGTTGCTCCTGGCCGCCGACGTTGCCGGGCGGGTGATCCTGCTGCCGGGTGAGGTGCCGGCCGGAATCATGACCGCACTGGTGGGCGCTCCCGTGTTCGTCTGGCTGGTCCGCCGGAGCAAGGGGGCCGGATTGTGAGCGCCGCAGTCACCGTACCGCCCCGCGCCCGGAAGATCAGCCGGACGGCGGCGCTGGCCGTTGGCGTGCTGGTGCTCTTCGCTGCGGCCGTCCTGCTGGGCAGTTACACCGTTACCGTCCCGGACTTCGCCAGGATCCTGGCCGCCCATGTCACGGGCGGACCCAAGATTCCGGGCGCGAGCTTCATCGTCATGGAGCAGAAGCTGCCCCGGGCCGTCGTCGGCAGCATGATCGGAGCGGCGTTCGGCCTCGCCGGCGCCCTGTTCCAGACGATGCTCCGCAACCCCCTGGCCAGTCCGGACGTGATCGGCATCAGCTCCGGGGCCAGTGCCGCTGCCGTGACGGCCATCGTCGTTTTCGGGGCATCCGGTGCCGCTGTCTCCGGCGCCGCGCTCGCCGGCGCGCTCGGCGTCGCCGCCCTCATCTCCGCCATCTCCCGCCGTGGTGCGCTCGGCGCCGCCGCGGGCCGGGGGGATGCGGCAGGCAACCGGCTGATCCTGGCGGGGGTGGGCATCGCCGCCGCCCTGCAGGCGGTGGTGAGTTTCCTGATGACCCGGGCGGACATCCGGACTGCTGCCGACGCGCTCGTGTGGCTCAACGGTTCGCTGAACTCCGCCAGCTGGGACCGGGCCGGTACCCTGGCCGCCGCCCTCCTCGTGCTGGTTCCGGCCGCCGCGGTCCTGGCCCGGCCGCTGCGCCTCCTTGAACTGGGCGACGACACCGCCGCGGGCCTGGGGATCCGCGTCGGACTGACCCGGCTCGGCGTCGTCGTGACCGCCGTGGCCCTCGCGGCGGTGGCGACGGCGGCCGCCGGCCCCGTCGCTTTCGTCGCCTTCCTCGCCGGTCCCATTTCGCGCCGCTTTGTGGGCAAGGCCAGCCTGCCGGCAGCCGCCCTGGCCGGGATGCTGATCGTCCTGGCCGCCGACTACCTTGCGGCGAATCTCGCCCCGCTCGCCCTGCACGGGACCGTGCTGCCGGTCGGCGTCGTCACCGGCGCCCTGGGTGCGCCGTTCCTGCTGTGGCTTCTGGTCACCGCCAACCGAAAGGACATCTGAGATGGCTACGCTCCGCGCCGCCGGCCTGACCCTGAAATATGACCAGCGGACTGTCATCGAGGGGCTGTCCACGGAAATCCCCGAGGGCAAAGTGACCATGATCGTCGGTGCCAACGCCTGCGGTAAATCGACGTTGCTCCGGGCCCTGTCCCGCCTCCTCAGACCGGCGGCCGGCACCGTGACGCTCGATGACCAGGACATCCGGACCAGGCCCGCCCGGGAAGTTGGCCGCCTGCTGGGCCTTCTTCCCCAGCATCCGACGGCGCCCGACGGCATCACCGTCCGCGACCTGGTGGGCCGCGGCCGCTTCCCGCACCAGGGCTTCTTCCGCGGCTGGTCCGGCGGGACGTCCCCGGAGGACGAGCGCGCCGTGCGGCGCGCCATGACCGCCACGGACACGCTGGACCTCGCGGGCCGCTCCGTCGACCAGCTTTCCGGCGGCCAGCGGCAGCGCGTGTGGATCGCGATGGCACTGGCCCAGGAAACCGAGGTGCTCCTGCTCGACGAACCCACCACCTACCTTGACCTCGCGCACCAGGTGGAGGTCCTGGACCTGTTGACGGACCTGAACCGCAGCCGCGGCACCACCGTCGCGATTGTGCTGCACGACCTCAATCTGGCGGCACGCTACGCGGACCACGTCATCGCCATGAAGGCCGGCCGCATCCTCGCCGAAGGCCCGGCGACGGCGGTGATCACCGAATCCCTGGTCCGCGACGCCTTCGGCCTGGAGTCCCGGGTGATCCCCGACCCCGTCTCCGGCGCCCCGCTGATCCTCCCGCTGGGCCGCCACTACGCGGCTCCGGCCCCCACCCACCTCCCAAACCCGCACCTGGAGCTGATCCCATGACCGCAACGTTCCGACCGTCCCCGGCCCCTGCGGCGCTCGCCTCCCCGCCGGCCGGCGAGCCGATGACGCTGGCCTTCGACGTCCGGGTCACTGCTGTGGAGCAACTGAGCCCGAGCTACCGCCGCATCACCTTCGGCGGGTACTCGCTGCGGCACTTCGGTGTGCACGGCAACACCCTGGACCTGCGGATCAAACTGATGATCCCGTCCCGGGCCGTCGACGGTTCAATCATCGAACTGCCCGAATTCCGGACCGGGACGCCGGGCTGGTATAGCGAATGGCTGGCCCTGGACCCAGCGGTGCGCGGCGCCATGCGTACTTACACCGTGCGGCAGGCACGCCTCGATGCCGTCTATCCCGAGATCGACGTCGACTTCGTGCTGCACTTCGACGCCGCGGGCAACGGCGGCCCCGCCGCGGACTGGGCGTCCACCGCCACACCGGGCGACAGCCTGGTCCTGATCGGGCCCAACAACCGGGCCGCGCACTGCGTCACCGCAGGAAGCTACGCCGGCATCGAATGGCGCCCCGGCCTCGCCCAGCGGGTACTCCTCGCCGGGGACGAGACGGCCGTTCCGGCCATCGGCGCGATCCTCGAGAGCCTGCCTCCCTACCTGAGCGGCCACGCCATTCTGGAAGTTCCGACGGCGGCCGACTTCCAGGACCTCACCTCGCCGGCAGACATTGCCATCACCTGGCTGGCCCGTGACGCGGCGGCCGGACCGCGGCCGCACGGCGAACGCCTCCAGTCCGCGGTCCGCGCGGCCGTGCCACCACCGGGCTGGGTGGGTGTCAGGCCCGCCGGGTCCGCCGCGGGGCCGGAACCCGAGGACGTCAACGTGGACAGCGACATCCTCTGGGACACCCCGGCACGGCTGGACGCGGCGGCGCTGGAAGCCGGCCGGAACCCCGGAAAGCCTGCCGGCGCCCTGCCCTTCTACGCCTGGATCGCCGGCGAGGCGGGCACCGTCAAACAACTCCGGCGGTACCTGGTACGGGATGTGGGGATCGACCGGAAGCAGGTCGCGTTTATGGGGTACTGGCGGCAGGGGAAAGCCGAACTGTAGGACCCTGGGGGCGGGCCATCCGTTGTGCCCCGCGCGTTAACCCCGGCGTCGCCGGGCAGGGTTAGCGTGGCGCCATGGCCGAGAACCACCTTTCACCCGGCGCCCACGGACGGCGGATCTACGTCGCGCTGGGAGATTCGTTCACCGAAGGCGTGGGGGACCGCAGCAAAAGCCTGCCCAACGGGGTGCGGGGCTGGGCGGATCGGGTGGCCGAGAAGCTGGCCAAAGCTGACCCCGGGTGGGAATACGCCAACCTCGCCATTCGCAGCAAGCGCCTGCGCCACATCATCGGCGAGCAATTGGAACCCGCCCTCGCCATGGAACCGACACTGGTCACCCTCTATGCCGGCGGGAACGACATCCTGGACTTCGGCACAGACATCGAAGACCTGATGGACGACTACGAGTACCTGGTGGCCAAGCTCGCCGCCAGCGGTGCCACCGTGGTCCTCTTCACAGGATTCGACGTCAAAGTCTCGGTGCTGCTGGAGCCCCTAAAGCGCAGGAACAACCTGTACAACCGCCGGGTGCGGGAACTGGCGGCCTGGTACGGGGCGGTCCTGGTGGACTACTGGTGCTTTGACGCCTTCCACGACCCCCGGATGTGGGACACGGACCGGCTGCACATGTCCAAGGCAGGGCACAAATATCTTGCCGCCCAGGTCCTGGACCACCTGGGTGTGCCGCACACCATCAGCCTGAAGGACTGGGATCCGCCAGTGCGGCTTGGCCTCCGGGACTGGGAACGGCGGCAACGCCGCTGGGTGCACGACTGGGTGCTCCCACTCTTCGGCCGAAAGCTGCGGGGCGTCACCCTGGGGGACCAGCTCAGCCCGCGCTGGCCCGAACCCGTGAAGGTCCCGCGCAAGGGCGGACTGAAAAAGCTCGTGGCGCGCTGACCTAACTGTCCAGCAGGTTCTCGTAGCCCGGCGCGACCCGGCTGGCGTGGAACTCCTCGACGTCGAAGTCCGCCACGCCGTTGACGTAGAAGGGGTCCATGGCCAGTGCGGCGTCAAGCTCGGTGCGCTCCGCATTGGACAGGAAGAGGCCGCCGGTGCGGGGAATTTTGCGGCCCGCCACCATAAAAACGCCACGGTCGAAGGCGTCCTGCAGCCAGGCGACGTGCGCCGCCAGGTGGAAGTCGACGATGTCCTCAGGAACCTTGTAGGTCAGGGAGACTACGTACATAGCGCCAGCCTACCGCGTTGACACCGCCGCCAGGAGGCCCGTCCGGGAGCACTCACCTCAAGCCCTTCCAGGGCCCGGAGCGGCCTCCCCTCGCATTTCCACCGTTCGAAGTTGAACCGTCAAGCTTCAATGCTCCTAGAATGGAGCCATGACCGAACCGCGCTGGCTCAACGCCGACGAACGCCGTGCCTGGCTGGCCCAACTGAGCATCAACACGCTGCTGCCCGCCGCCCTGGACACCCAGCTGCACGCGGCCGGGAAGCTCTCGATGTTCGACTACAACGTGCTGGCGATGCTCTCCGAAGCCGAGGGCCAGTACCTGCCCATGAGCGAACTCGCCGCCCGCACCAGCGCGTCCCTCTCCCGGCTCTCGCACGTGGTCACGAAGCTGCAGAACCGGGGCTGGCTGGAACGCCGGCCGCACCCCGGGGACGCCCGGGTCACCACCGCACACCTCACCGACGCCGGAATGGCCACCATTGTGGGGCTCGCCCCGGGGCATGTGGAGGCCGTCCGGTCCTTGTTCCTGGACGCCCTGGACCCGGACGACGTCGCCCACCTGGCCCGCATCGGCGAAAAGATCGTTGCCCGGCTCGACGCCGACCACTGGATCCTGCGCGAAGACTAGCCCCCGAACGGCGCCTTGGGTGCTCTCAGCCAGAGATGGCAGACTTGCTCCATGGATTTCACCGCCCGCTACGTTGCCCTCGGAGACTCCTTCACGGAAGGCGTCGGCGACGACGACCCGGGCCGCCCCAACGGCGTCCGGGGGTGGGCGGACCGGGTGGCCGAACAACTCTCCGCTGCCGACCCGGGGTTTGGCTACGCCAACCTCGCGATCCGCGGCCGGAAGCTCCGCCAGATCATGGCGGAACAGGTGGATGCCGCCGTCGCACTTAAACCCACCGTGGTGACCATCTACGCCGGGGCCAACGACATCCTGCGCCCCAAGATCGATATCGATGACCTGCTGGTCGAGTACGACGCCGGTATCCGCAAGCTCACAGCCACCGGCGCCAAAGTGGTCATGTTTACCGGGTTCGATGCCCGCGGCTCCAAAATCTTCGGGACCATGCGCGGCCGCACCGCCATTTACAACGAACTGGTCCGCGGCATCGCCGGCGACCACGGCGCGCTGCTGGTGGATTACTGGCGGTTCAGCGAATACTACGACTGGGGTATGTGGGCCACTGACCGTATGCACATGTCGCCCGCCGGCCACGCCAACATGGCCCAGCGCGTCCTGGCCGTCCTAGAGCACGACCACTCGATCGATGTCCCGCCAATGACGCCGGTTCCCGAACTCAGCCGCGCGGAGGCACTGCGCGCAAATGCCCGTTGGGTGCGTGAATTCGCGGGGCCGTGGGTGATGCGCCGGGTCACAGGCAAGTCCTCGGGCGACGGCCTCTCGCCGCGGTATCCGCAGCCCGTCCGTCTTTAGAACGACGTCGGCGGCCGGCTAAGCGCGGAAGCCTTGGGTCGCGAGGATTCCGCCGTCGATCCTTATGGCGAGCACCTCGACGTCCCATCCCGCCGTGGCCCGGTTCAGCATCGGGATCCCTCCCGCCACAATGGCCGTCGCGAGGACATCGGCGGTGACAATGTCCGCCGCCGCAACCGAGACCTGCTGGAATTCGCGGATCCTCGCACCGGGGGTCCAAATGTGGTCGCCGCGTTCGGCGGAGCCCGAGGTGGCCAGGGCCGCTGCGCTCGCTGGGCCCGCTCCGTCCGCTCCGCCCAGCGGGTAGGCGGCAATCAGGGTGCTCCGGTCCTGCGGATCGACGATCCCGGCCTGCCACGATGCCCGGCTGCCAACGATCGGCGAGCCGTCCACCAGTACGTCGCCGCCGGCGTTGAGGCACCAGTCGGCCAGACCCAGTGAGTGCAGCGCGGCCCCGGCTTCCTTGATGGCGACGCCCTTGACCAGGCCGGAGAGGTCGGGCACGCCGTCCGGCCGCTCCGGGGTGAACGCGCCCTCGGTGCGGAGCCGCCAGTCGGCGGCCTCGGCGTAGCGATCGCGGAACTCCTGCGAGGCATCACGCAACGACAGTTCGCCGCGGGCCACCCGGCTCGCTTCGGACCCGGGCCGGTAGAGGCTGAAGCGGGCATCGAGCTCGTCGAAACGCTGTTCGACGACGCCGGCGGCTTCCGTTAATACGGCCGCAGCCGTTTCGCTCCAGCCGCCGGGTCCCACCGGAACCGTGAGGCTGATGACCGTTCCCATGCAGTGGAAGGTCCGGGCCTTGAGCTCCGGATGGCCCAGCTCAGAGGTGGGCTGCATCGAGGGCCGCCTGGAGCGAGGTCAGGTACGCCGAACTGGTGATCGTGGCGCCGCTGATGGTCTGGACGTTCGCCGACTGGGCCTGGAGGACCTCGGAACGCAGCAAGGGAGCGGCGTAGTTGCTGATCTGCACGGACCGGCCGTCCTCATTGGTCAGCTGCAGCGCCGCGACGTCCGATATGGTTCCGCCGCTGACCGTGATCTGCACCTGGACGGGCCCGAACCGGGTTTGTACGACGTCGCCCGCGTACGTCCCGCCCGCTTTCGCGGCCGCACCGGCTGAGCCGATCGACCCTGAGGAACCCGTGGACCCCGAGGAACCGGAGGTGCCGCTGGAGCCCGTGGTGCCGGACCCGGCGCCGGTGGAACCCGCTGTGGTGCCGACGGCGCTCGCCGTTTCCGCCACGTGGGCGCCGGACTGCCAGCCGGCCAGGAGGATCCCGACGGAGGCCAGGGTTGCTGAAACTACTGCGCGAATTCTCACCAGTCGAACCTTTCGTAGTGGAGTTGTTCTTCCCGCACACCGGCCCGGCGGGCGTCATCCAGGACGTTCCGTGCCCAGGCGGCGGGCCCGCAGACGTAAACGTCGGCGTCGGCCAGGTGGGGTGCGTAGCTCGCCAGCCGGTAGCCGGACCGGGCTTCGGCGTCGGGCTGCCAGGTCTGGACACCCCTGGGCCGCCGGCCGGTGAGGTGGAACAAGGTGGCGCCACGGCGTTCGCAGAGCTCGAGGATCTCGTCATTCAGGTACAGCCCGGCCCGGCTGTGTCCCCGGAGGATCACCGTCGCATCGCCCGGCGCGAACGGTGTGCTTTCCAGCAGGGCGCGGATGGGGGTGATGCCGATGCCGGCGCCCACCATCACGACGTGCCTGCGGCTACGGGCCGCGGTGCTGAAAAGTCCATAAGGCCCCTCGATCGCGACTTTGGTGCCGGGCCTCAGCCGGGCGAGGGCGGCCGAGCCCCGTCCCAGGTTCCGGACGGTAATCCGCAACCGGCCGGCGCCGTCGGCCCCGTACTGAACCGGCTCAGCCGAGAGGCTGAACGGGTGCGGGTGCCACCACTGTCCCGGGGCGAGGAACCGCCAGATGAAGAACCGTCCGCCGCTGCCGGCCAGCTCGTCCAGGTGCCGGCCGGTCATCTCGATGCTCACCACCCCGCGGTCAACGCCCACCACCCGGCTGACCCGCAGCTGGTGACGGAACGTTGCGACGATTGGCTCCAGAACCCGGTAGTGGAGCAGTGCGGCGCCGGTGGCGATGCAGACGGCCAGCCAGTACCAGCGCTGCCAGGTGCCCTGGGCGAACAGTCCGCCAACGCTGAACTGGTGAGGCAGGGACGTCAGCACCGCGGCATAGGTCAGGAGGTGCACCGCGTACCAGAACTCATAGGGAAAACGACGGCGGACCGCCACCAGCGAGGTCACCACCGCGGCGATAAAAAGCGCCATGGAGATGAACGCCAGCCACATGTCGGGGACCTTTACCCACAGGGCTACCGATTCGCTGATCGGGTCGAGCCCTTCCGCGAGGCCGTAGCCGATGGCTATCAGGATGCCGTGGGCCAGCAGGAGGTACAGCGAGGGCTTCCCGAGTTTGCGGTGGAATTCCAGCGCACGGTCGTGGCCGACGGCGGAGTCGATGACCTGGAGCCTAGCAGCCAGGAGCAGCATCAGCAGGACCAAATCCATGCCGGCCAGCCCGGCGACGATCCCGGCTGCCGTGAGGGCGCCGGCGAGGTTCGTGATGCCGGCCGCCCCGCCGTCGGCCAGCCATAGGGCGATCGCTGCCGCTACTGACGCCCACGCTATGACGGTGAGGAGGTCTGCCCTGAACAGGCGCCGCCGGTGCTGCCCTGCAAAGGGATTTCCGGCAGCCGGAGCAGGTCGGGCAGCTGGCTGCAGGACTGTCTGGGTCGGTGTGTTCATGGCTCCAGAGTCTGCCCGTTGCCTTTCATTTTGCTGTGAAAGAACTGCGTCGCGGATGTGACTCACCTGCACGGGTCCGCCTCCGCTTATACACCCTGGGCGGCCGGATTGGTCTTTAATTCGCCAAGCTCGTAGACTTGGTAGGCGCTAGGTGGCGCGGAGCGTGTGCAATTGCTCCGGTTGGCGGGAATGTCTGGAAGTTCAGGCAGCCCGGTGGCCGGTAGTTAGGGGCTCAAGTTGCGCGCATTCCTGTATTCGCCCAGCATCCCGGCCCTTCCCGGTGGTTCCCTATGGATATCACCGCTTGGTGCCCGTGACCCACAATATTCACCGCAGTCCTGACTGCAGCCGGCCTGCCGGTTGCTGAACGCCTGCTGAAGACGGGGCTGGATGCGGACGCCGCCTACTGCACGGACCTGCGGGAACTCCGCAAGCCGTTTCATTTCATTTTTATGAGGAGAGTCGTCATGGCAGCACACTGCCAGGTGACCGGAGCCGAGCCGGGCTTTGGACACAGCATTTCGCACTCGCACCGCCGCAACAAGCGCCGGTTCGACCCGAACATCCAGAAGAAGCGCTACTGGGTTCCGTCCCTGCGCCGTAATGTCACCCTGCAGGTCTCTGCACGTGGCATCAAGACCATCGACGTACGCGGCATCGACGTTGTCGTCGCCGCCATCCTGGCACGAGGAGTGAAGCTCTAGTGGCAAAGGACAAGGACGTACGTCCGATCATCAAGCTCAAGTCGACCGCGGGCACGGGTTACACCTACGTGACGCGCAAGAACCGTCGTAACGACCCGGACCGTATGGTTCTGCGGAAGTACGATCCCAAGATCCGCCAGCACGTCGAATTCCGAGAGGAGCGCTAAACACATGGCTAAGAAGTCAATGATCGCTAAGAACGAACAGCGTAAAGTCATCGTCGAGCGTTACGCTGCAAAGCGCCTCGAACTGAAGAAGGCTCTGGTTGACCCCAACTCAACCGACGAAGCACGCGAAGCCGCACGCCTGGGCCTGCAGAAGCTTCCCCGCAACGCGTCGCCGGTCCGCCTGCGTAACCGCGACATCATCGACGGCCGCCCCCGCGGTACGTTCCAGAAGTTCGGTATCTCCCGTGTTCGCTTCCGCGACATGGCTCACCGCGGTGAGCTCCCGGGCATCACGAAGTCTTCCTGGTAATTCAGAACTCCTGAAGCCAGTGGCTTGAAAAGGGGCCGGCAACCATATGGTTGCCGGCCCCTTTTGCCGTTAAGCGCCGGCGGCACCCCCGACCATCGGGGAACGCCGCGGTGACGGAGCACACACTCCCAATGTCCGACGCCGGTTGGCCCGGTTGGGGGACTGGCGGCCCGTTTTGCCCCGCCGTTCCGCGGATCCTGACGCCTGGGGGGTGGTGTGGGGGTCGATTTGTTCGGGGTCGGTTTGGTGTGTAGAGTAGTTCGAGTCGCCGCCGCTGATGCGGAAAGATAGCGACCGACTCCCTTTCTAAACGGCCTGGAAAATGGTTCGCAGTTGTGCGTGCTGTTTCCGGGTGGGGGCCTGTTCGTGGGACTGGTGATTGGCGGTAACGCTGATTTGCTTAGGACTGCTGGAGCGGGTAAGTTTGAAAAGTTGCTCCGGAGCGAGTCGCGGCCCTGTA
>NZ_JBFTNO010000095.1:0-10912 GCF_056397525.1 Arthrobacter sp. 05L45_2
GGGGCAAGACCGGCCGCCCCCAGGAGCAGCGGATCGAGCGAATCCCGGTCAAGGGCGTCCGCAAGGCCACCGCCCGGGCCATGGTGGAGTCGGCGTTCGCCGCCCCGCACGTAAGCATCTTTGTCGACGTCGACGCGAGCCGCACCATGGAGTTCGTTAAGCGGCTCAAGGCCTCCCGCGATTTCGAGGGCATCAAGGTCTCGCCCCTGCTGATCCTTGCGAAGGCTGTTATCTGGGCGGCGGCGCGCAACCCGAGCGTCAACGCGAGTTGGGTGGATGCCGCAGACGGCAGCGACTCGGCCGAGATCCACGTCAAGCACTTTATGAACCTCGGCATCGCCGCCGCGACGCCGCGCGGCCTGATGGTGCCGAACATCAAGAACGCGCAGGACCTCTCGCTGAAGGAACTCGCGCTCGCTCTCAACCAGCTGGCCACCACCGCGCGGGCCGGGAAGACCCAGCCTGCGCAGATGAAGGGCGGCACACTCACGGTCACCAACATTGGGGCCCTGGGCATCGACACCGGCACGCCGATCATCAATCCCGGCGAAGTGGCCATCGTGGCGTTCGGGACTATCAAGCAGAAGCCCTGGGTGCTGGATGGCGAGGTGATCCCGCGCTGGATCACCACCCTTGGCGGCTCGTTCGACCACCGCGTGGTGGACGGGGACCTCTCGGCCCGCTTTATGGCCGACGTCGCCTCCATCCTGGAAGAACCAGCACTGCTGCTCGACTGACGCCGGCGCTCTTAGCCGGAATACGCCGCGAGCAGGGTGGCCATGCCGGGGCTGCCGCCCAGCCCGGCAGCCACGATGGCCGCGACGAACACCAGGCCGGCCAGGCCGAAGCTGACTGCCGTCACTCCGGTGAGGAACTTCCAGTCCTCGCGCAGGATGCTCCGGACCGTGTCCGGCATCCGCAGAGTGGGGGAGATCAGGTTGGGGGCGCTGTCGACGGATCCGTCGTCGAGGTAGGCCACCACCCGGCCGGCGGCGCGGTCCACCCGCATGGTGCTGATGTGGTTTCCGTGCCGGGCCAGCAAAATGTCGTGCCCGACCAGCTGGCGGCGTTGAAGGATTGGCAAGGGCTCTCCCGGGATTAGGGCGGGTAGGACTGTCCGCGCCATCGGGGGCACTCCCCATTTTACCGCCGCGCCGTGGCCCGGACGGGCCCAAAACCGGTGAGGCTGCCCACCCCGGGGCGTGACGGGGGTCAAATCGGGGGCAACCCTGTCCCGAACCGGCAGGGCGGCACTAGAGTTGCACCAGCCGCCGCCGAGCCGGCGAACGCCGATCAAAGGAGATGTTGCGTGTTCTCGAGCCCGTTCCCCGCCGTTGAGATTCCCAATGTCAGCCTCTACGACTACCTCTTCGGCGGTCTGGCGGAGGAGGACCTGGACCGCGTCGCCGTCGTGGACGGAGCCAGCGGTGCGGAAACAAGCTACCGTGTCCTCCGGGACCGGGTGGACGCGCTGGCCGGAGCCGTGGCCGCCCAGGGGCTGGGCATCAACGGCGTGGCCGCTGTTCTTTGCCCGAACATTCCGGCCTTCACCGTGGTCTTCCACGGCCTCCTCCGGTCCGGAGCCACCGTCACCACGGTCAACTCGCTGTACACCGCCGATGAGATCGAAAAACAGCTCACCGACGCCGGAGCCAGCTGGCTGTTCACCATCTCGGCCCTGCTGCCCGCCGCCAGCGAGGCCGCCGGCCGGGTCGGCATCCCCGCCAGCCGCCTGGTGGTGCTCGACGGCGCCGAGGGCCACCCGTCGCTTGCGGACTTGCTGGCCAGCGGCGCGCCCGCGCCGGACATCAACTTCGATCCGGCCACCCACATCGCCGTCCTGCCCTACTCCTCCGGAACCACCGGCCGGCCCAAGGGTGTCATGCTGAGCCACCGGAACCTTATGGCCAATGTGGAGCAATCCCGCGGGCTGCTCCGGGTCAGTCCGGATGACCGCCTCCTGGCCCTGCTGCCGTTCTTCCACATCTACGGGCTCACGGTGCTCCTGAACCTGGCCCTGAGGGAACGCGCCCGGCTGGTCACCATGCCCAAGTTTGATCTGGCGGAGTTCCTCCGGATAGTCCAGGACCACCGGTGCAGCTACCTCTTTATTGCCCCGCCGGTGGCGGTCGCGTTGTCCAAGCACCCTTTAGTGGCCGATTACGACCTCAGCTCGGTCCACACCACGCTCTCCGGCGCCGCGCCGCTGGACGGCGAACTGGGGACGCGGCTGGCTGAACGGCTCGGCTGCCGGGTGCTCCAGGGCTACGGGATGACCGAGATGAGTCCCGTTTCGCACCTCATTCCGGTCGATGCCACGGACGTGCCCGTCAGTTCCGTGGGGTACACGGTGCCCAACATGGAGTGCCGGCTCATCGACCCGGCCACCGGCGGCGAGATCGAGGTACCGGCCGAGGGGACAAGCGACCCCGGCCACTTGCTGTGCCGCGGGCCCAACATAATGCTGGGCTACCTGAACAGGCCCGAGGAAACGGCAGACACCCTCGATTCCGACGGCTACCTGCACACCGGCGACATCGCCACTGTCCGGGCAGACGGGGTGGTGACGATCGTGGACCGGCTCAAAGAGCTCATCAAATACAAGGGCTACCAAATCGCCCCCGCCGAACTTGAGGCCCTCCTGCTCACGCACCCGGGCATTGCCGACGCGGCGGTGATCGGAACCCTCGACGCCGACGGCCAGGAAGTGCCGATGGCCTTTGTGGTGCGCCAGCCTTCGCCCGACGGCGAGCACCTGGACGAGGCGGCAGTGGAGGAATTCGTGGCTGCAAGGGTGGCGCCGTTCAAAAAGATCCGGCGTGTCGAGTTCATCGATGCCGTGCCCAAGTCGGCCTCCGGGAAGATCCTGCGCCGGATGCTTAAAACGGCAGAGCCGGCGCCGCAGCCCTAGGGCCGCGGCGCCGGCTCTCCGGCCGGTCCCTTCCTAGTCGGAAGTGTCGGTCTTGGCGATGTAGACGTCGCAGGGGGCGTTGTGGGCCACGCTGTTCGCAACGCTGCCCAGGACTCGGCCCAGGCCGCGCATCCGGCGGTTACCGACCACGATCATCCGGGCGCCGGCACGCTCGGCCTCCTGGATCAGGGCTTCCGCCGGCTTGCCGCGGGCGGCGGTGTAGGTGACCTTGATGTCGTCTGACCGCAGCGTTGCGGCGACGCCCTTGGCGACCTTTTCCGCCTCATCGGCGTCAGAGACAATAAAACGGTCGCTGCCGCTGCCGAACACCTCGGTCCGGTCACTGTCGAAGGCGCTGACCACATGCAGAGTGGCGCCCAGCGACACCGCCAGGTCACGGGCCGAGTGGGCGGCCTTGAGGGCAGTTTCACTGCCATCGACGCCGACAACGATGATTCCGGTCATTAAGGGTCTCCTCTGGTCAAGCACGGTTCAGGGCACAACAATGATTCAGGCTACAACGCCTCGATGGCTTCCCGCAGCACCGGCGCCAGGCGGCGGACGCCTTCCTCGATGGCATCCGGCGGCACCGCACTGAAGGCGAGCCGGAGTTTGTTGGACGGCTCGTCCGAGTGCGCGAAAGCCGCCCCGGGGATGAAGACGACGCCGGCATCGATGGCCTTCTGCAGGAGCGGATAGGTGTCGACCCCCTCCGGCAGCGTCACCCACACGAAGAAGCCACCCTCCGGCCGGGTCCAGCTAAGGCCCTCGGGCATGTGCTTCGCCAGGGCCGCCAGCATGGCCTCGCACCGCTCCTGGTACAGGCCGCGGTAGGTGGCGATCTGGCCGCGCCAGTCGTAGTCGCGCAGGTAGGCGGAGACGAGCATCTGGTTCAGCGTGGGCGGGCAGAGGGTGACGGCCTCGGAGGCGAGGTAGTAGCGGCGCTGCAGGTGCGCCGGAACCAGGGCCCAACCGATCCGGAGGCCCGGGGCGAAGATCTTGGAGAACGAACCCATGTAGATGACGTCATCAGGGTTCTCGGCCCGCAGGGGCGTCAGCGGCTGCCCGTCGAAGCGCAACAGACCGTACGGGTTGTCCTCGAGCACCAGAATATTCGCATTGCGGCATATGTCGACCACCTGCTGGCGGCGCTCGGCCGAGAGGGTGATGCCGGACGGGTTGTTGAAGCTCGGAATGGTGTAGAGGAACTTGATGTTCTTGCCGGCCGTCTGCAGGGCCGCGATCTTGGCCTCGAGCAGCTCCGGAATGATTCCGTCGCCGTCCATCGGGACCGTGCCCACCTCCACCTGGTAGGCCTCGAAGGTGTTCAGCGCGCCCACATAGGTGGGATCCTCGACCAGGACGACGTCGCCCGGGTTGCAGAAGACCTTTGTGGCCACGTCCTGCGCGGACTGCGAACCGGCAGTGATGATGACGTTCTCGGGCTTGGCGTCCAGGATCCCCTCGGCCGCCATCACCTCGCAGATCTGGGTGCGGAGCTCCTCGGTACCCTGGCCGCCGCCGTACTGCAGTGCCGTCATGCCCTGCTCGGCGATGATCTTCGCCGCGGACTGCCCAAGCCGCTCCAAGGGGAGTGACTGGAGGTAGGGACTGCCGCCGGCGAGGGACACGAGGCCCGGGCGCAGGGAGATGTCGAAGACGTCCCGGACGGCCGACTGCTTGATATTTGCTGCGCGCTCCGAGAAGAGACTCTCGTGGCGGTGGGCGGACGTAGCCGCACGTTCGATTGCGTCAATTGCCTCGGCCGGAAGGAACTCTGCGGCGGCATCAAGTGTTTCGTGGGTCACAATTCCAAGGATACAGGCCCGCGTTGTCACAGGGAAAACTTTTGTTCACAAAATCACGCCACGGCGGCCCCGCCGGGCCCTGACGTAGGACGCCCCCGGGAGCGAAGGCTGCCGGGGGCGTCCGGAGGGGCGGCTGCTGCTAGGCCGCTTCGGTGCTGCGCGCGTCAGCAAGGGCATCGAAAACGCCCTTGATCTGCTCGACAACCTCGGCGTCGTCCTTCGGGTGGACCTCGGCGAAGCGGACCATCGAGCCGGGAACGGCGAGCTTGACGTCCTCGAGGACGCGGGCGCCGGCGATGCCGACGGCCTTGCGGGCCTCATCCTGGGCCCAGACGCCGCCGTACTGGCCGAAGGCGGTGCCCACGACGGCGGTGGGCTTGCCACTCAGGGCGCCGGCGCCGAAGGGGCGGGAGAGCCAGTCGATGGCGTTCTTCAGCGGCGCGGGGACGGTGCCGTTGTATTCCGGGGTGACCAGGAGCAGGGCGTCAGCCTCGTGGGCGGCGGCACGCAGCGCCGCGGCAGCGGCCGGGACCTGGCCCTCGACGTCGATGTCCTCGTTGTAGAACGGGATGTTGCCCAGGCTCTCGTGGATAACAACCTCCACCTGCTCGGGGGCGTTGAGCTGGATCGCTTCGGCGAGCTGGGCGTTGGTGGAGCCGGCGCGCAGGCTGCCGACCAGGGTGAGGACGGTGTTGGTGGTCATGGGGACTCCTTGTATCGGGCCGCGCAGGTTCGGCGGCTTGATGGTCGCGGAGGCTTTTGGGGCCTTCACTCATGCTAAACGGACTGCGGTCCGGTTAATATTCCCCGGGGCTAGAATTGGCCCTGTGAGCCTCATCCCGATCCGCCCCGGCATCCCCGCGGCCCGCCCCGGCAACGGCGGCGCCGCCGAGTCCGAACGCCGGGACGCTGCCCGCAACCGCGAATTGCTGCTCCGGGCCGCCCGGGAGCTCATAGAGGAACACGGCGCGGACGGCCTCACGATGGCGTCCCTGGCCGGACGCGCCGGGGTGGGCAAGGRCACCGTCTTCCGGCGGTTCGGCAGCCGGGCAGGGCTCATGATGACGCTGCTCAGCGACGCGGAGGCGCAGTTCCAGAGCCGGTTCATGTTCGGGCCGCCGCCGCTGGGGCCGGGCGCGCCGGCGCTGGAGCGGCTCGTTGCCTCCGGGGCCGAGCGCGTGGGCTGGGTGCTGGAGTTCGGCGAACTGGCCCGCGCCGCCGATGTCTCTGCCTACAACCGGTTTGATGTTCCGGCCGCGGTGCTCTGGCGCCGGCACCTGGAGATGCTGCTGCGCGGCGCGGGCGTGACGGCGGACCCCTGGCTGATGGCCGGGGCCCTCAGCGTGACCCTCGAACCCGAGCGAATCCTGCACTCGGTCCGGGTGCACGGGGTGGCCCCGGACCGGCTGGTTGAGTCCTGGCGGGAGCTGGTCTCCCGGGTGGTCAGCGGCGCGTAGGCTAACCGATCTTCGCGGGCACTGCCAAGTCAAATCAATCCAAGTGAGTTATTCATAACGATCTGGTAGTGGGCATACCGTTTCGCCCTCTTTGGCGCGCCTCCACGCAATTCCTATGTGGTAGTTTCCTCTGGAATGTGACCCGCAACATAGCCCCACCGGGCTGGCCGGAAGGCGTGCGGGCGGCCAGGCACCCGCTGGCCAAGATCCTGGATCGGCAGCGGACACCCCCTGCCGCATGGGGGGACAACGGAAGGATCCATGCTGTGAATCTTGTAATGACACCGGCTCCCGGCCAGGCAGGTCCAGCCCTTCCGGCGGCGCCCGGCACCATGCAGGCACCGGCGATCCTGAACTAGTCCCATGCTCCGATACCTAGCCAAGCGTGCCGTCACGTACGCGTTCATGATCTTCTTGACCACCAGCGCCGGGTACTTCCTGGCGGTCACCAGCCTCAAGCCGGCGCTGCTGGAGCAGGAAAAAATCCCGCGTCCGACGCCGGAACAGGTTGCCAACTCCTTCCGGCTCAAGGGCCTGGACCCGGCGCAGAGCCCCTGGGAGCGGTACGTTGACTGGCTCACCGGCATCGTCACGCGCTGGGACTGGGGACGCAGCCCCAACGGCGCCTTTGTGAATGCCGAGTTCGGCGACCGGGTCTGGATCTCCACCCGGCTGTTCCTCGCCTCGATCGTCCTGACCCTGATCATCGGCGTCGCCCTGGGCGTCTACACCGCGGCCCGCCAGTACAAGTTCTCCGACCGGGCCATCACCTCCTACAGCTACCTCGTTTACATCGTGCCCGCGCCGATCGCGTACTTCCTGGTCCAGCTCGGCGCCATCAACATCAACGAGACCGTCGGCGAACGCATCTTCTTCGTCACCGGCATCTCGACGCCCGGGATGGACGGTGACGGCTGGGCGCAATTCATCGACATGCTCGCCCACTACGCCGTGCCGACCTTCGCCATCACAATCGTGGGCTGGGGCGCGTACCAGATCGCGCAGCGGCAGTACCTGCTGGATAACGTCAACGCCGACTTCGTCCGCACCGCCCGCGCCAAGGGCCTGACCCGGAACCAGGCCATCACCCGGCACGCGCTCCGCGTGTCCTTTATCCCGGTGGCGCAGAGCATCGCCTTCACCATCCCGGCCATCTTCGCCGGCGGCTTCTTCGCCGAGAAGATCTTCGCCTGGCACGGCGTCGGCTCCTGGAGCATCGATGCGATCTCCCTACAGGATGTCAACGCCGCGACGGCCACCCTGGCGTACGGCTCCGTGATCTTCGCGATCGGCGCCATCCTCGCCGACTTCGCCACCACCCTTGTCGACCCGAGAGTGCGGGTGCAGTAGCCATGACAAACCTGAACGCCATCGATCCGGCCGCCGTCGCCGAAGAAGCAAAGATCGAGAAAAACGACGTCGTGATCGCGAAGTCGACGATCATCGTGCGGCGCTTCCTCCGGAACAAAACGGCCGTCACCGGCCTGGTGATCTTCCTGCTGCTGACCGTGCTGTCCCTGATCGGCGGACTCTTCTCGAGCTGGGACAAGGAGACCATCGACCCGTTCGCCATCGGCATGGGCCCCTCCTCGGACCACCTCCTGGGCACCTCGCAGGCCGGCATCGACCTCTACGCGCTGACGGTGGAAGGCACCCGGGTCTCGATCCTGATCGGCCTCGTCGTCGGCCTGGTCTCGGTGCTGATCGCCGCGGTCTACGGCTGCACCATGGCCTACTTCGGCGGCAAGGTGGACAAGGTCATGCTGTTCATCCTCGAAGCCCTCATCATGATGCCGGCCCTCCTGGTGGTGGCCGTGGCCACCAGCGGCGGCGGCAACGGGCTGCAGCAGAACCTGCCCAGCTGGCTGCTGCTGATCATCGTCCTGCTGATCTTCAACTGGATGGGCACCGCCCGCCTGATCCGCTCGCTTTCCATGTCCCTGATGCAGCGCGACTTCGTCAAAGCCGCCCAGTACATGGGCATACCGCCGCGGCGCATCGTCTGGCGGCACCTGGTGCCGAACATCGGCTCGCTGCTGGTCCTGGACATCACCCGCGGAGTGACCGGTGCGATCCTCGCCGAGGTGGCCTTCTCCTTCATCGGCATCGGCATCAAGGTTCCGGACGTCAGCCTGGGCGTGCTGATCGGCCAGGCCACGTCCCAGGTCTCCACGTTCCCGTGGATGTTCTGGGTGCCGCTGACCGTCATGTTCCTGCTGACCGGTTCCCTCGCCATGATGAACGACGGCCTGCGGGACGCGTTCGACCCCAGCTCCAGTTCGATCGGCAGCGCCAAGAAGAAGAATGCCGCCCGGAAGAGCACCGACAGCGTAAAGAAGATGACCTCATGAGCTCCGACACCACCGCCACCGACCTGAGCACCGCGGAGCGGCTGCACGTTGCCGGACTGCACGCCCCGGCGGGCGCCGTGCTCTCCGTCCGCGACCTCAACGTCCGGTTCAATACCGAGAACGGCGTGGTCCACGCCGTCCGGGGCATTGACTTCGACCTGATGCCGGGCAAGACCCTGGGTATCGTGGGCGAATCCGGCTCGGGTAAGTCCGTCACCTCCATGGCCATCATGGGCCTCCTGCCGGAGACCGCGCAGGTCACCGGCTCCGTCCGGCTCAAAGGCACCGAACTGCTGGGCCTCAGCGACAAGGCCATGTGCCGGTTCCGCGGCAACGACATCGCCATGGTCTTCCAGGACCCGCTGTCCTCGCTGACCCCGGTCTACACCGTGGGCAACCAGATCATCGAGGCCCTCACGGTGCACAACCCCACCATGAGCAAGCAGGCGAAGGAGGCGCGCGCCGTCGAACTCCTGGCCATGGTGGGGATCCCCAGCCCCAAGGACCGGCTCAAGGCGTTCCCGCACGAATTCTCCGGCGGCATGCGCCAGCGCGTGATGATCGCCATCGCGATCGCCAACAACCCCCGCGTGCTCATCGCCGATGAGCCGACGACGGCGCTGGACGTCACCATCCAGGCGCAGGTCCTGGAGGTGCTGCACACGGCGCAGGAGGAGACCGGCGCCGCCGTCGTAATGATCACGCACGACCTCGGCGTGGTGGCGGGTATGGCCGACGACATCATGGTGATGTACGCCGGGAAACCGGTGGAGACCGGCAGCGTCGACGACATCTATTACAACGCCAGGATGCCCTACACCATGGGCCTGCTGGGCGCCGTGCCCCGGGTGGACGTGGCCGAGAAGTCCTCGCTGGTGCCCATCGAGGGCATCCCGCCGAACCTCATCCACGCGCCGACCGGTTGCTCCTTCGCCCCTCGCTGCCCGCTGGCCAGCGAAGCCTGCCTGGAAGGCGAACCCGAGCTCTGGCCCGTCAGCGGCACCGGCGGCGGAACCCTGGATCACAAGGCCGCGTGCATCAAGACCGGGTCGCTCGGCGGGGACATGGATGTCCACGAGATCTTCCACGCCCCCGAGGTGCCGGTGTCCCGGTTCGACGCCGTCCCGCGCGCCGAACGCAAGGCGGTCCTGGAGCTCAAGGACGTCAAGAAGCACTTCCCGCTGATGAAGGGCGCGCTGCTCAAGCGCCGCATCGGCACGGTCAAGGCAGTCGACGGGCTGAGTTTCGACATCCGGGAAGGCGAGTGCTTCTCCATCGTCGGCGAGTCCGGCTGCGGCAAGACCACCACACTGCTGGAAATCATGGAATTCCACCGCGACCAGGACGGCGAGGTGACCATCGGCGGGCTCAGCAACAAAGCCGCCTCCGACGCCCGGACCAAGGCCGCCATGCGCAAGGAACTCCAGATGGTGTTCCAGGACCCCACCGGYGCCCTGGAYCCGCGCTTCACCGTCTACGAGGTGCTGGCCGAACCGCTCGAGAACTCCGGGATGGCCAAGCCGGCCGTCCGGAAACGGATCATGGAGCTGATGGAGCTCGTGGGCCTGCAGCCGGACCACGTCAACCGCTTCCCGAACCAGTTCTCCGGCGGACAGCGCCAGCGCATCGGCATTGCCCGGGCCCTGGCCGTCAACCCGAAACTGGTGGTCCTCGACGAGCCGGTGTCCGCGCTGGACGTCTCGGTCCAGGCCGGCGTTATCAACCTGTTGGACAAGCTCCGTGCCGAACTCGGCCTGAGCTACCTCATGGTGGCCCACGACCTCTCGGTGGTACGCCACATCTCCAACCGCGTGGCCGTGATGTACCTGGGCAAAATCGTGGAGATCGGGGACGTGGACAGCGTCTTCGACAACCCGCGCCACCCCTACACCCGCGCCCTCCTCTCCGCGATTCCGGTCCCGGACCCTCAGCTGGAGCGCACCCGCGAACGCATCATCCTGGAGGGCGACCTGCCCTCGCCGCTGGATGCCCCCAAGGGCTGCAACTTCGCCACCCGCTGCCCCGTCTTTGCCGCACTTCCCGCCGCCAAGCAGGAAAAGTGCCTCACCCTGGAGCCGCCGCTGGAAACGGCAACGGCCTCCGCTTCCCGGCCCGACGTTCCGCCGTCGGCCCCCACAGACCAGCAATTCGCCTGTTTCTATCCGGACGGCGAACTGGACGCGGACATGTTGGTTGTCCACGAGTCCCTCTGACGCACCAAACCGCACCTGCATCACTACTCGCACCAAAAATGAAGGGGATCATTATGAAGAATCTGACCAAGATCGGCGGGGTGGCTGCCGTAGTGGCAGCCCTCGCGCTGACCGGCTGCGGCGGAGGCGGCGCGACCACGACCGCTGAAAGTGCCAAGGCACAGGATGCCTC
>NZ_JBFTNO010000096.1:0-11710 GCF_056397525.1 Arthrobacter sp. 05L45_2
CTGCTGACCAAGGCCCTGGCGGCCACCGACTGGAAGGGTCCGGACGCCGACAAGTTCCGTAACGACTGGTCCGGTGAGCACACGGCCAACCTGAACCGGGTGTCGCAGGCCCTGCAGCAGGCCAGCCAGATGGCYACCCGYAACGCCAGCGACCAGGAAAGCGCTTCCCTCCGCTAAGCACGCTTCGACGAAAGGCCCGGACGCACCGCGTCCGGGCCTTTTGCGTTCCCAGGTTCCGGCGGGTCCGGCCGGTGAACGGACAACGTCGGTGATGTAGGGCAGGATAGGTCTGTGAGCACAGGGAAGACAGCAGCAGAGACCGAAACCCGCAGCGCTGACGAGGAACTGGTCCCCTCCGAAGCCGTCCGGGCGGAGTACGAGGACCTGGTCGAGGCAGTCCGGAAGCACCGCTTCGCGTACTACCAGGAGGACGCCCCGACCATCTCCGACGCCGAGTTCGACGAGCTCTTCCGGCGGCTGGAGACCATCGAGGCCATGCACCCCGAACTCGTGGCCAACGATTCCCCCACCCAGGAGGTGGGCGGCGAGGTCTCCGCCGCGTTCGCCGCCGTCGAACACCTGACCCGGATGTACAGCCTCGAGGACGTGTTCTCGCTCGAGGAACTGGAGGCCTGGATCGCCAAGGCCGAGGCCGGGGTCGCCAAACTCGGCAACGGTGGCAACCCGCCGTCGTGGCTCACTGAACTCAAGATCGACGGCCTGGCCGTTAACCTGCTGTACCGCGACGGAGTACTGGTCCGGGCGGCCACCCGCGGCGACGGCTTCACCGGCGAGGACATCACCCACAACGTCCTGACCATCAAGGAAATCCCGCAGCAGCTCACGGGCGCGAACTTCCCGGCCGAGATGGAAATCCGCGGCGAGGTCTTCATCCCGTCCAAGGCATTCGCGGAATTCAACGAGGCCCTGATCGAGGCCGGCAAGGCGCCGCTGGCCAACCCGCGCAACGCCGCCGCCGGCTCACTGCGGCAGAAGGACCCGGCGGAGACCGCCAAGCGGCCGCTCAAGATGTACGTCCACGGAATCGGGGCCCGCGACGGCCTGGAGACGGTCAGCCAGTCGGACACCTACCGGCAGCTTGCCGACTGGGGCCTGCCCACCAGCCCCTACTTCGAGGTCCTGCCCGGCCTGAAGGAAGTGCTGGACTTCATCCGGCGCTACGGGGACAAACGGCACAGCCTCAGCCACGAGATCGACGGCATTGTGGTCAAGGTGGACGACCTCGCCACCCAGCGTGCTCTGGGCTACACCTCGCGGGTCCCGCGCTGGGCCGTGGCGTACAAGTACCCACCCGAAGAGGTCAACACCAAGCTGCTGGACATCGCCGTCAATGTCGGCCGGACCGGCCGGGTCACGCCCTTCGGCATCATGGAGCCGGTCAAGGTCGCCGGCTCCACCGTCAGCATGGCCACCCTCCACAACCAGGACGTGGTCAAGGCCAAGGGCGTCAAGATCGGAGACATTGTTGTGCTCCGAAAGGCAGGGGACGTCATCCCCGAGATTGTCGGGCCGGTGCTTGCGCTCCGGGACCAGCAGGACCCGCCGGTCCGGGACTTTGTTATGCCCACCGACTGCCCCTCCTGCGGTACACCGCTGGCACCCGGCAAGGAGGGCGACGTGGACATCCGCTGCCCCAACGCCCGTTCCTGCCCGTCGCAGCTGCGCGAGCGCGTGTTCCACGTGGCCAGCCGCGGAGCCTTCGACATAGAGGCGCTCGGCTGGGAGGCCGCGATCGCCCTGACCCAGCCCACCGAACCTGAGGTCCCGCCGCTGAGCACAGAGGCGAATCTGTTCCGGCTCAAACCCGAAGACCTCGCCGGGGTCCGGATCCGCCGCGAAAAGCGCTCCAAGGGCGTGCCCACCGGCGAATTCGAGCTGGTGCCGTACTTCTACACCAAGGGCACAGCCAAGGCGCCGTCCAAGCCGACGGCCACCACCGAAAAGCTGTTCAGTGAGCTCGAGAAGGCCAAAACCCAGCCGCTCTGGCGGGTCCTGGTGGCGCTGTCCATCCGGCACGTCGGACCCCGGGCGTCCCGGGCCCTGGCCACCGCGTTCGGCACCATGGACGCCATCCGGCAGGCGTCCGAGGAGCAACTGGCCAACGTCGACGGCGTGGGCCCGGTCATCGCCGTGGCGCTCAAGGAGTGGTTCGCCGAGGACTGGCACCGCGAAATCGTCGACACCTGGGCCGCCGACGGCGTCCGGATGGAAGACGACCGCGACGAGTCCACCCCGCGGACCCTCGAAGGCCTGACCGTGGTGGTCACCGGCAGCCTCGAAGGGTTCAGCCGGGATGAAGCCAAGGAAGCAATCCTCATCCGCGGCGGCAAGGCAGCCGGTTCCGTCTCCAAGAACACCAGCTACGTCGTGGCCGGGGAGAACGCCGGGACCAAGCTGGACAAGGCAGAGCAGTTGGGCCTTCCCGTCCTTGACGAGGACGGCTTCCGCGCCCTGCTCGCCGGCGGCCCGGCCGCCCTCGGCGGCGACGCAGACGCCGACGCCGACGCCGACGCCGACGCCGGGACAGCCGACGCGGCGGACGCGGACGGAGACGACGGGGAAGCCACCGAATGACCGCCGGCACGGAGCAATTCCCCACGCCTGCTGCGTTTCTGGCGCTGGCGCGGGAGGCTGCCGCCGCCGGTGCCGCGGTGCTGGCCGGCCGGAGCGCCGAGGCGCTGGGCGTGAGTAACAAGGGTGACTCGGGGGACTGGGTGACGTCCTTCGACCTCGCCGCCGAGGCCGCCGTCCGCGACGTCATCACTCGGGCCAGGCCGGGGGATGCGATCACCGGCGAGGAAGGCGGCACCGTCCGGCCGGCGGATCCGAGCGGGTTCCGCTGGTCCGTCGACCCCCTGGACGGCACCACCAACTTCATCCGCAACATCGTCTACTACGGAACCTCCGTGGCGGTGGCCGGCCCCGACGGCACTTGGCT
Organism: Arthrobacter sp. 05L45_2; assembly: GCF_056397525.1. NCBI lineage: Bacteria > Bacillati > Actinomycetota > Actinomycetes > Micrococcales > Micrococcaceae > Arthrobacter > Arthrobacter sp. 05L45_2. The sequence continues at coordinate 2,960 of NZ_JBFTNO010000096.1, forward strand.
GGCCGGCGTCGTCCACGCCCCCGCGCTGGGCCGGGTCTACTACGCCTCCCGCGGCCAGGGCGCCTGGCTGGAACAAGGAGGGCAGCGGACCGCCCTCAACGGACCCGTGCCGGGCCGCTCCGGCCAGATCCTGGCGACCGGGTTCAGTTACGATCCGGCGGTCCGGGCCGAACAGTCCGCCGCACTCGGCGGGCTTATGGATGGCTTCGCCGACGTCCGGCGGCTCGGGTCGGCGGCGCTGGATCTGTGCCTGGTGGCGGACGGCACCCACGATGCCTACGGTGAGCGCGGCCTCAACGAACACGACTTCGCCGCCGGTGCGCTCATCGCGGAGGAGGCCGGCTGCTGGGTGCGCCGCCCGCGGCTGACCAGCGTCCTCGACGGCGGCCCGTCCGACGACGAACGGCTCGCCGCCTGGACCTGCGCCGGACCCCTCGAACTGTCCGGCACGTTCCCGCTCTGACCGGTGTCCGCCTGATAGTTCGGTCACGGAAACCCCCGGTTGGCGGGCCGCGGGTCCCCGCCCCCCGTACCATGGACTGGTGCATTCGCAGATCCTCATTCGTCCCGCCGTCCCGGCCGACTACGACGCCGTTGCCCGCATCACCCGGGACGCCTACCTGGCGGCAGGCCACTTTGAAGACGGCGACCACCCGTACATGCAGGAAATCCAAAAGGTCGCCCAGCGGCACGAGAACGCGACCATTTGGGTGGCGGAACGCGCCGGCCGGATCGTCGGGTCGGTGACCCTCGCCGTCGCGGGGGAGCCCTACGCCGACATCGCCCGCCCGGACGAACTGGAATTCAGGATGCTCGTGGTGGACCCGGCAGTACAGCGCAGCGGCGCCGGCAAGGCCATGGTGCAGGCCATCATTGAACACGCCCGTTCGCTGCCCGGCGTCACCGGGGTGGCCCTGACCACCGGCCAGACCTGGGAAAGCGCCCACGGCCTCTACCGCTCATCGGGTTTCCGCCGCGTCCCGGAGCGCGACTGGTTCGTGCCGAACACGGACATCAAGCTCCTCGTCTACCGCCTGGACCTCTAACCACCCGCGCCCGACCCGGTAGGGTGTGCAGTCAGAGCATCATCCCCTGACGCACGCCCGCAAGCGCCGAGTACAGCTGGAGGATCCATGGCCCCGCACATCCCCGAAACCCTGGACAAGAAACTGCTTGGCCTGTATCTCTCCGACCACCTGACCGGCGCCACCGCCGGGCTGGGCCGGATCGAACGGATGGCCGGGGACTTCACGGACACCCCGTTCCGCGCCGAGCTCACGGCTCTTGCCGCCGAAATCCGGCGTGAACGCGACATGCTCCGTGGCGTGATCCATGACCTGGGCATCCGCCAGCGGCCGCACCGGCAGGCCGCGGCCTGGCTGGCCGAACGCGCCGGACGGCTGAAACTCAACGGACGCCTGCTGAGCCGGTCGCCCATGACGCTGGTCCTGGAGTCCGAACTGATGCGGGCCGCGGTGCTGGCCAAGATCGGCGGCTGGCAGACGCTGGAGGAGCTGGCCCCGGAACTCGGGCTTGAGGCCGCCACGTTCGCCAACCTCACCGCCGAAGGCCGGGCCCAGATCGCCACCCTGGACCGCGTCCACGACCACGCCCGTAGCCAGGCGTTCCGCAAGGGCCGCGACGTCACCGGCTGACGGCTGGAACCCGCACCGCCGCCGTCGGCAGGCTAGCCTGCGTCCGCTATCCGGCCGCCCCGGCCGGCACCCCGTAGCGGTGCTCGGGCCGCCCGGTGGTGCCGTAGCGCAACTGGATGTCGACGGCGCCGTCGTCCGCCAGCGCCGACAGGTACCGCTGGGCCGTCGCCCGGGAGACCCCTACGCGGGACGCCACCTCCGCCGCCGAATACTGTTCCCCGGGCTCCAGGGACTCCAGGACCGCCGCCTCCGTGGCGGAGCGCGGCCGGGCCGAAGGTGCGACGTCGCCCGGAATGAGGGCACGTTTGGCCCGCTCCACGGTCTCCTGTGACAGGTTGCCGGGCTGGGCCAGGATCCGGCGGTAGCGGGCGTAGGAGCGCAGCTGCTGGGACAAGGACTCGGACGTGAACGGCTTGAGCAGGTAGCCAAGGGCGCCACGCCGGAACGCGACCCGGATCGAGGCAGCGTCCGAGGCGGCACTGAGGATCATCGTGTCAACGTCCAGCTGGTGCAGCAGGTCCAGGCCCGAGGCGTCCGGCAGGTAAACGTCCAGTAGCACCAGGTCGGGCCGGAGGCTGTGGATGGACTGCAGGGCCTGCGACGCCGAGCCGGCCGGCGGCAACGCCAGGAACCCGGCCACCGAGTCCACGTAAGCCGCGTGCAGCTTGGCGACGTGGAAGTCATCGTCCACAATCAGGACCCGGAAATCTTCAGACAACGTTGTCTCCTTCTGTACTGTCGCCTACTTCTGTATCAACGGATGCGGCTCCGGCGACCGTCCCGGGGAGGACCGCCATAAACACCGCGCCGGGGCCGCCCCGCGAACCCCGTTCCAGCACCACCACATCCCCGCCGCGGCGCCGGGCCAGCTGCCGGGCCAGTGCAAGTCCCAGCCCTTGGCCGGCCCCGGCCCGGGCGGGTCGCTGCGCGGTGGTAAAACCCTCGGCGAAGACCCTGTCATCGGCATCGGCATCCGGCTGGCCCGCGGCTGCCGGGAGTCCGTCACCGGAATCGCCCACAATGATGTGCAGCGTGCCTGCCGCACCGCCGTCGGCGGGTTCGTCCAACACTTCCACTTCCACCCAGCGGTCGGCCGCGGCGCCGGCGACGGCGGCGTTCACTGCGTTGTCGATCAGGTTGCCCAGCACGGTGGTCACCTCCTGGGGCTCCACCACGTGGCCGCGGACCAGGGTCTCCGGGCCAAGCCGCAGGCTGACCCCACGCTCGTCGGCTTCCACGCCCTTCGCGCCGAGGAACGCCTGGAGGTAGGTGTCCTGCAGCAGCTCGGCCTGGTCCACCGGGAACTTCAACGGCCCGGTCGCCGCGAGCCGGGCAAGGTAGTCCTGGGCCTGCTGGTGCTGCCCGATGCTCATAAAGCCGGCGATGGTGTGCAGCTGGTTGGCGAACTCGTGGCGCTGGGCGCGCAGGGCGGTGGACATGGTGCCCACGGCGTCCAGCTGGCGGGTGAGCTGCTGCAGTTCAGTGCGGTCGCGCAGGGTGACCACCCAGCCCAGGTCCTCCCGGCCGTGCAGGGCCTTGCGGGCGCTGGCCACCAGCACGCGGTCCCCGGCCAGGAGTTCGACGGCGTCGCCCTCGCCGGCGTCCGGCCGGGTCAGGGCCTGCAGCGCGGCCGGCACCGGGGCTCCGGCCCACGGCGTCCCGGCAAGATCGGGCTGGTCCAGCATCCGCCGGGCCGCGGCGTTAAAGACGCTGATCCTGCCGTCGGCGGCGACGCCGATCACGCCGTCGTCCACGCCCTGCAGCACCGCGACCTGATCGTGGACCAGGGTGCTGATCTCCTCCGGTTCCAGTCCCAGCGTCAGCCGACGGAGCCGGTGCCGCAGCAGGAAGGAGACCACGCCGCCGGCCAGCAGGGCGCCCGCTGCGGTGAGGGCGATCGGCACAATGTCCCGGGTCAGGCTCTGGCCGATGGACTCGGTGGAGTAGCCCACGCTGACTTCGCCCACCACGGTGCCGGAGCCGGGCGCGTAGACGGGGACTTTGGCGCCGGCGGAGGGGCCCAAGGTTCCGGTGTTCCGGGTGGTCACTTCCTTGCCGGAGAGTGCCTCGGAGGGGTCAGTGCTGACGCGTTCGCCCAGCCGGTCGGCGTCGGGGTGGGCCAGCCGGAGGCCGGTTTCGTCGGTGATCACAACAAACAGGGCACCCGTGCGTGCCCGGGCGCCCTCGGCGGCGGCCATCAGCGGCCCCGCGAGCAGTTCAGCAGGCGGGGGAGTGCCGGTCCGGGCGCTGATCTGCCGGACTTCGGCCCGCACCGCCGGGTCCGAGGCCACGGTTCGGGCCAGGGTCAGCGCCTGGTTCTCCGCCTCGCGGCCCAGGCGCTCGTAGGTCAGCCATGCGTGCACGGCGCTGCTGAGCAGCACCACCAGGACCACAACGCCCAGCTGGAGCAGCAGGGTCTGCGTGGTGAACCGCAGGTGCCTGCGGCGTGTGAGGGCTCCCACGGCGGCCCTCCTTCAATGGTGTGGCGGCGTCAGCGGCCTGTGAGCAAAATGAGCAAAATGCGTCCAACAAGCAGTATGCCAATCAATTGAGCCAAAGGCACCTCCGTGACGCAGACCACCCTAACGTCTGTAGTGCGCATCACAGCGGAGTGGTGCGGAACACAGAAGAAGGAGCCGGCTGTGCTGGTATTACTCGGATTCGCCATGATTGCAGTCTTCATGGTGCTGATCATGACGAAGAAGCTGACGCCGGTGCTGGCGCTGATCATCGTCCCCACTATTTTCGGGCTGTTCGCCGGCGCAGGCCTCGGCATCGGGCCCATGGTCATGGATTCCATGAAGTCCATGACGTCAACGGCCGCGCTGTTGATGTTCGCCATCATCTACTTCGGCCTGATGATCGACGTAGGACTCTTCGACCCCCTGGTCCGGTTCATCCTGCGCAAGCTCGGTAACGACCCCGCCAAGGTGGTCCTGGGCACCGCGATCCTCGCCGCCGCCGTCTCGCTCGACGGTGACGGCTCCACCACCTTTATCCTCACCACCGCCGCCATGCTGCCGGTCTACCTGCGGCTGAAGATGAGCCCGGTGGTCCTGACCTGTGTGGCCGGCCTGGCCAACGGCACCATGAACATCCTGCCCTGGGGCGGCCCCACCGCCCGCGCCGCGTCCGCGCTGAAGATCAGCGTTTCCGACGTCTTTGTCCCGATGATCCCGTCGCTGATCGCCGGCCTCGTCGTGGTGTTCGTCTTCGCCTGGCTGCTGGGCCTGCAGGAACGCAACCGCCTCCGCGCCGTGGCCCCGGAAATCTGGGCCGAGGGCGCGAAGTTCGACGGCGGCACCCCTGCCGGCGGCACCGGCACCGGCGTTAGCGGCTCGGGACGTTTTGGTTTCGGACGCAAGTCCGCCACCCCCGCCGGCGGAGCCCCCGCCGCGGGCGGCACCGGCGTCGCGGTCCTGGAACGCACCGAGGACCTTGTGGACGAGCGCGATTCGGCCATGGCGGACACCGCCCTGGATCCCAACCGCAAGACCCTGCGCCCCAAGCTGTTCTGGTTCAACCTCGGCCTCACCGTCGCCGTGATGGTGACCCTGGTTGCCAACATCGTTCCGCTGCCGTTCGTCTTTATGGTCGGCGCCGCGATCGCCCTGCTGGTCAACTTCCCCAACGTCAAGGACCAGGGCGCCCAGCTGATCGCCCACGCCCCCTCGATCGTCGCCGTCGTCAGTATGGTCATGGCCGCCGCGGTCCTGACCGGTGTCCTCAACGGCACCGGCATGGTCAAGGCCATGTCCGAGTGGCTCGTCCAGATCATCCCGGCGGACATGGGGCCCCTGATGGCCGTCATCACCGGCGTGCTCAGCATCCCGATGACGTTCTTTATGAGCAACGACGCGTTCTACTTCGGCGTCCTGCCCGTCCTCAGCGAAACGGCGGCCCACTACGGCGTCGGTGCCGCGGACATGGCCCGGGCCTCCATCACCGGCCAGCCGTTCCACCTGCAGAGCCCCCTGGTCCCGGCCATCCTGCTGCTGGTCTCGCTGGCCAAGGTGGAGTTGGGCGACCACCACAAGAAGGTCCTGTGGCGCACCGCCGTGATCTCCCTGGTCATGCTCGGGGTAGGAGTAGCCACCGGAGCGATCGGCATCGGCTAACCAAACCAATAAAACAGAAGAAGGCAGGGTGCGGAAGATTTTCCCCACCCTGCCTCCTTCTGCATGTGGGGTGAGTCCGACATCGCTGAAGGTGAGAGCGGCACATCGGCGACGGGACGGACATCCGGAAGCGTGCGTCTAAGCGAGGTACGAGCGAGCACGCGGAGGATCGTCCGGCCCGCCGCCGAAAGGCGACCACGTCCGGCGATAAGCCGGACGGTAACCACACGCAGGGACACGTAGACTGGGACGGAAAATAATCCGAACTTGCAGGGGAGATCCATGGCTGCGATCAACCGCGACGACGTCGCGCATCTCGCGCGTCTCGCGCACATCGAGATGAGTGCTGAAGAGCTGGACAGGATGGCCGGCGAACTCGCCGTCATCGTGGAGTCGGTTAAGTCCGTCAGTGAAGCCGCCGGTGATGACGTCCCGGCCACGTCCCACCCGATCCCGCTGACCAACGTGTTCCGCGAGGACGTTGTGGGCCACACCTTCACGGCCGAGCAGGCGCTTTCCGGAGCCCCCGACGCGTATGAGGGCCGCTTCAAGGTCCCGGCAATCCTGGATGAGGACTAAGACCATGACTGAAACCACCCCCGAGCTGTTCCGCCTCTCCGCGGCAGCGCTCGCCGAGAAGCTCGCCGCCCGCGAGATCACCGCCGTCGAGGTCACCCAGGCGCACCTGGACCGCATCGCCGCCGTCGACGGCCAGGTCCACGCCTTCCTGCACGTCAACGCCGAGGAAGCCCTCGCCGTCGCCGCCGAGGTGGACGCGATCCGCGCCGCCGGCGGCCCCGCCGCCGAGGAACTGCACGTGCTCGCCGGCGTGCCGATCGCCGTCAAGGACCTGATCGTCACCGTCGGCCAGCCCACCACGGCCGGCTCCAAGATCCTCGAGGGCTGGCACAGCCCGTACGACGCCACCGTGGTGGAGCGCCTCCGCGCCGCCAAGATGCCGATCCTCGGCAAGACCAACCTGGACGAGTTCGCCATGGGCTCCTCCACCGAGCACTCCGCATACGGGCCCACCCGCAACCCCTGGGACCTGGACCGGATCCCCGGCGGTTCCGGCGGTGGCTCCGCGGCCGCCGTCGCCGCCTTCGAAGCACCGCTTGCCCTCGGCACCGACACCGGCGGGTCCATCCGCCAGCCCGGCGCCGTCACCGGCACCGTCGGCGTCAAGCCCACCTACGGCGGCGTGTCCCGCTACGGCGCCATCGCCATGGCCTCCTCCCTGGACCAGATCGGCCCGGTCTCCCGCACCGTGCTGGACTCGGCCCTGCTGCACCAGGTAATCGGCGGCCACGACCCGCGCGACTCCACCTCCCTGCCCGACCCGCTCGAGGACCTCGTGGCCGCGGCCCGGACCGGCAACGTCGAGGGCATGAAGATCGGCATCATCAAGGAACTCCACGGCGAGGGCTACCAGGCCGGCGTCGAGAACCGCTTCAACGAGGCGCTGGAGCTGCTCAAGGGCGCCGGCGCCGAGATCGTCGAGGTCTCCTGCCCCAACTTCAAGTACGCCCTGGGCGCCTACTACCTGATCATGCCCTCGGAGGCCTCCTCCAACCTGGCCAAGTTCGACGGCGTCCGGTTCGGCTTGCGCGCGCTGCCCGAAGAGGGCCCGATGACCATTGAACGCGTTATGGGGGCCACCCGCGCCGCCGGCTTCGGTGACGAGGTCAAGCGCCGCATCATCCTCGGCACCTACGCCCTGAGCGCCGGCTACTACGACGCCTACTACGGCTCGGCCCAGAAGGTCCGCACCCTGATCCAGCGCGACTTCGACGCCGCGTTCGCCCAGGCCGACGTGCTGATCTCCCCGACGGCGCCGACCACGGCGTTCAAGCTCGGCGAGAAGCTCAACGACCCGCTGGCCATGTACCTCAACGACGTCGCCACGATCCCCGCCAACATGGCCGGGGTTCCGGGGCTGTCCCTGCCCGGCGGCCTCGCCGACGAGGACGGGCTCCCCGTGGGTGTGCAGCTACTCGCCCCGGCACGGCAGGATGCCCGGTTGTACCGCGTCGGTGCCGTCCTCGAGTCGCTGCTCGAGGCGCAGTGGGGCGGACCGCTGCTGGAGAAGGCCCCCTCACTGACTGACGCCGACGCCGATTCTTCCACCGCTGCCACGGCCCTGAGCCACGGAGGTTCACACTAATGACTGATGCAACCCCCGGAAGAACTACTTCTACCCGGACACCCCGAAGAACTTCCAGACCTCGCAGTACGACGAGCCCATCGCCTACGACGGCTACCTCGACATCGAGCTCGCCGACGGCACCGTGTTCCGCGTCGAGATCGAACGCGCCCACATGGAGGAGGACGCCGGCAAGCTCACCCACATGGGTGGCGCCGCCGGCCGCATCCAGGGCGCGGACTACTCCCTCGTGGATTACAACCGTTCCGGTGTGCCGCTGGTCGAGATCGTCACCAAGCCGATCGAGGGCGCCGGCAGCCGTGCGCCCGAGCTCGCCAAGGCCTACGTCGCCGCGGTCCGCGAGATCGTCAAGAACCTSGGCGTCTCGGACGCSAAGATGGAACGCGGSAACGTCCGCTGCGACGCSAACGTCTCRCTSCGCCCGCACGGCCGCGAACGCTTCGGCATCCGYTCSGAGACCAARAACGTCAACTCGCTGCGCGCCGTCGAACACGCCGTCCGCTACGAGATCCAGCGCCACGCGGCCGTCCTGGAATCCGGCGCGCCGGTGGTCCAGGAGACCCGGCACTGGCACGAGGACACCCGCTCCACCACCTCGGGCCGGCCGAAGTCCGACGCGGACGACTACCGCTACTTCCCGGAACCGGACCTGGTGCCGGTTGTCGCCTCGCGCGAATGGGTCGAGGAGCTCCGGGCCACCCTGCCCGAGCCGCCGGCCGCCCGCCGCAAGCGCCTGCAGGCCGACTGGGGCTACTCGGACCTTGAATTCCGCGACGTCGTCAACGCCGGTGTCCTCGACGAAATCGAGGAGACC
>NZ_JBFTNO010000097.1:0-10884 GCF_056397525.1 Arthrobacter sp. 05L45_2
GTCGATATAGTGATCGTCGGGTGCGGTGCGGGCGGCTCAACTCTCCTGCAGCGCTTGGCCCGCGCGGGCTGGAAGGCAGTCGCTCTGGATGCGGGCCCCTTCTGGGACCCGGAGCGCGACTGGGTCAGCGACGAGGCGGCCTCACACCACCTGTACTGGACGGAACCGCGGGTGATCTCCGGGGACGATCCGGTGCCCCTGGGCTCGAACAACTCGGGCCGGGGCGTGGGCGGCTCCATGGTGCATTACGCAGGCTACACCCCCAGGTTCCACCCGAGTGACTTCCATACCTACAGTGCCGACGGGGTGGGCGCCGACTGGCCCTTCGAGTACGAGGATCTTAAGTCGTACTACGAGGACATCGAAGGCGAACTTCCGGTGGCCGGGGAACACTGGCCGTGGGGCGATCCACACTCCTATCCGCACAGTCCGCACCCCGTCTCCGGGAACGGCGAGCTCTTCCTGCGCGGCGCACTGGCCTGCGGTATCACCGCGAAGGTCGGCCCAGTCGCGATCTCCAACGGCCGCTTCGGCAACCGGCCACACTGCATCTACCGCGGCTTCTGCCTGCAGGGCTGCAAGGTCAACGCAAAAGCCTCACCCCTGATCACCCACATTCCGGACGCCCTGCACCACGGCGCAGAAGTACGCGCCGACTCGATGGTGACCCGGATCGAAGTTGATGATAAGACAGGCAAGGCTACGGGCGTGCACTATGTCCGCCACGGCCGCACGCGGTTCCAGCGCGCCCGGATCGTCGCCGTCGCCGGCTACTCCATCGAGACCCCCCGCCTGCTGCTCAACTCCACCTCCAAGCGATTCCCGGACGGGCTGTGCAATGACTTCGACCAGGTGGGGAGGTACCTGATGGTCCAGGGTGCGCCCCAGACGGCCGGCAGGTTCGACTCAGAAGTGCGAATGTGGAAGGCGCCCCCGCCGGAGGTCAGCTCGGAAGACTTCTACGAAACGGACCCCTCCCAGCCCTACAAGCGCGGGTTCTCGGTGCAGACGGTGTCACCGCTGCCCATCACCTGGGCCGAGCACGTCGCCGCCCAGGGTCACTGGGGAGCAAAGCTGCGCGCATACATGAGTGACTACGTGCACTGGGCCTGTCTGGGCGCGCTGTGCGAGTTCCTGCCGCAGGCGGAAAACCGCGTCACCCTGGCACAGGAAAAGGACCGAAACGCGATGCCGGTAGCGCACTTCCACTACTCCCAGTGCGAAAACGACCGACGACTGATGGGCGCCGCGCAGGACGTCATGGAGAAGATCCTCAAGGCCGCCGGGGCCGACGAGGTCATCACCATCAAGCGCTACGCGCATTTGGTGGGCGGGGCCAGGATGGCGGCGGACGAGCGCCACGGCGTCGTCGACGCCGATTGCCGCAGCTTCGCCGTGCCCAACCTCTACATCACGGACGGCAGCGTACTGCCCACCCAGGGAAGCGCCAACCCGGCCCTGACCATCATGGCCGTCGCAGCGCGCGCCGCCGAACGGCTGATCGCCGGCGGAGCCAACAACGCCACCTGAACCAAACACAGCCCACTATCCAGCTTCGCCGATAGCCAGAACCAAGCTGCAGGAAAATCCTCCCGCATCAGAAAGGCTGACCATGCCCGCCACTCAAACCAGATCCGATCCGACCCTCAGCGGCCTGGACGTCAGCACCTACACGGTCCCCACCGATAGCCCGGAAGCAGACGGCACGTTCGCCTGGGACTCCACCACGATGGTGGTGGTCCGGGCCCGCGCCGGTGACTGCGAGGGACTCGGCTGGACCTACGCTCCACCCTCTTGCGCACAGTTGATCACAGGATTGCTGGCGCCAGCCGTCTCCGGACGGTCTGCGTGGGACACCGGAGGAGCCGCGCTGGCGATGCTGCAGGCCGTGCGCAATACCGGCCGCAGCGGGCTCGCCGGCTACGCGATCTCCGCGGTGGACTGTGCCCTGTGGGACTTGAAAGCACGCCTGCTTCACCTTCCCCTGTACCGCCTCCTCGGGGCGGTGCGCGACGAGGTCGACATTTACGGCAGCGGCGGGTTCACCACCTACTCCCGCCAGCAACTTGAGGACCAGCTGGGCGGCTGGGTGCACGGCCAGCACATCCCACGGGTCAAAATAAAGATCGGACAGGACCGGGGGAACGCCATTCCCCGGGATTTGGAGCGCATTCATCAGGCCAGAACTGTCATAGGAGACGACGCTGAGCTGTTCGTTGACGCCAATGGTGCCTACACGGCAAAACAAGCGGTGAGGGTTTACGAAGCGGCCGGCGACTCCAGGTTGGCGTGGTTTGAAGAGCCTGTCTCCTCCGACCACCTGGCCGGCCTGCGGACCGTCAGGGAGGCGATAGCTGCCGACGTCGCCGCGGGTGAATACGGTACAGACGTGTTCTACTTCGAGCGCCTGTGCCGGGCCGAAGCCGTCGACTGCGTCCAGCTGGATGTGTCGCGCTGCGGCGGTATCACCCAATGGCTGCGCATCGCCTCCCTTGTGGCAGCGTACGGGCTTCAGGTGTCCGGCCACTGCGCACCTAACCTAAGCGCCCACGTCGCCGCCGCGACAGAAAACTTCCGGCATCTGGAGTGGTTCCACGACCACGTACGAATCGAACGGACGTTCTTCGACGGGACCCTGGACCCCACCGGCGGAGCAATCGCACCGGATGCCAACTCCTCAGGCAACGGCCTCGCGTTCCGCTGGGAGGCCGTCGAAAAGTACCGGGTGGGGTAGGCGCCGCAACACCGCAGACAGTCCGCAAGGAGGATATCGCTGATGCCGGCACGAACGAGGGCCGCAGCACCGACCGGCCATTCCCGAGGCCACTCATTTCCGGCTCTATGCGGTGACCGCAGTGACCGCAGTGACCGCAACGGGGTAGTCAGCCTCAGAACACGGAACCGAGACAAAGGAGCCCGGGCTGCGGCCGAAGCAGGAAACAGACTGAGCCATGGCTGATACCGATACCCCTGACGCCCGCGCCGAGCACCGGTGGCCAGCGGTGATTGGACTGCTCGTCGCGCTGGGCCTTTATGCCGCGCTGCCCAGCTCCTTCCTTCCGTGGCTCAGGTATACGGTGGTCGGCGTTGGTCTGACGATGCTGATCCCGCTCGTGCACCTGAATCCGCACCGGTTCCACAGGGAAACGCGGCGGTCAAAAAACGTTGCTACCGGCCAGGCGCTGCTTCTGGTCGCCGCGAACGAGGTGGCCCTGGTACAGGTGGTCATCCGGCTCACCACTTCGGGCAACAGCGATGGCCCTGTAATCCTGTTTGCTGCACTGCAGATCTGGGTCACCAACATCATTGCGTTCGCCCTGGCTTTCTGGGAGATGGACCGAGGTGGCCCTGTTACCCGCCGCCACGCCGAACGCGAGGACATGCCGCCAGCAGACTTCCGGTTCCCTCAAGACGAGGACCGAGACGCCATTGAGGAGGTCGCTGCGAGGTCCTCCGAGCGGACCGGGTGGGTCGCATCGTTCATCGATTACGCATACTTCTCGCTATCCAATTCCATGGCCTTTAGCCCCACCGACACCATGCCGTTGTCTGCGCGGGCAAAAGCCATGATGGGCGTGGAGGCAGCCGGAGCATTCGTCCTTCTGGCCCTCGTCATCTCCCGGGCCGTTTCGCTTCTCAGCTGAACGCACGCTCCTTCCGGCACGAGCAAGAACCCGACGGCCACAAAGTCGTCAAGGCTCAACACGAGACGTTGAGGCGGAACTCAACTACACGTTGAAGCGGAACTCCACCACGTCGCCGTCGGCCATCACGTATTCCTTGCCTTCAATGCGGACCTTGCCGCGGGCCTTGGCCTCGGCCATGGAGCCGGCCTCGATGAGGTCGTCGAAGGAGACAACCTCGGCCTTGATGAAGCCACGCTGGAAGTCGGAGTGGATTACGCCGGCGGCCTGCGGTGCGGTGTCGCCGCGGTGGATGGTCCAGGCGCGGGTCTCTTTGGGTCCGGCGGTCAGGTAGGTCTGCAGGCCCAGCGTGTGGAACCCGACGCGCGCCAGCTGGTCAAGGCCGGACTCGTCCTGGCCGTTCATTTCCAGCATTTCGCGGGCTTCTTCCTCGTCCAGCTCGACGAGGTCCGATTCGAGCTTGGCGTCCAGGAAGATGCAGTCGGCCGGGGCCACGAGGGCGCGCAGCTCTTCCTGCTTTTCCGGGCTGCCCAGGATGCCTTCGTCGGCGTTGAAAACGTAGATGAACGGCTTGGCCGTGAGCAGGCCAAGCTCCTTGAGGTGCCCCATCTCCAGCTTGTCGCTCTTGATCGAGGAGAAGATAGTGTCGCCGCGCTCCAGCACGGCCTGCGCGGCCTGGACGGCAGCGAGTTCGGCGGCTTCCCGCTTCTTGATCTTGACTTCTTTTTCGATCCGGGGGACGGCCTTCTCGATGGTCTGGAGGTCGGCGAGGATCAGCTCGGTGTTGATCGTTTCCATGTCCGAACGGGGATCGACCTTGCCGTCGACGTGGATGACGTCGGGGTCATCGAAGACGCGGACCACCTGGGCGATGGCCTCGGCCTCGCGGATGTTGGCGAGGAACTGGTTGCCCAGGCCTTCACCCTCGGACGCGCCCTTGACGATGCCCGCGATGTCCACGAAGGACACGGCAGCGGGGAGCAGGCGTGCGGACCCGAAGATGGCCGCCAGCTTCTCGAGCCGCGGGTCCGGCAGGTTCACGACGCCGACATTGGGCTCGATCGTGGCGAACGGATAGTTCGCTGCGAGCACCTGGTTGCGGGTCAGTGCGTTGAAAAGGGTTGATTTGCCGACGTTGGGCAGTCCGACGATGCCAATAGTAAGAGCCACGAGTATAGATTCTACCGGTAAACGCCCTCACCCCTTGCGGCCTTGGGACCACGCGCGCGGCCGGCCCCGGTCCGGATCCGCATCAGCCGAGGTTCGGCGGGCAGGCTCCCCGCACCCCGCCCAGTGCGTCCTGGCTAAAACTGTCGGAGCTGCGTGCCAGAGTGAAGGCATGGACGCTTTCGCACTAATTCTTGCCCTGCTGATGCTCTTGATCGGCGCCGTAGCCGGGGCCGGCTTTGCCTTCGTGGTGTTGCGGCGCCGCAGCGCTGCCCTTGAACAGGACTTCGACGGCGTTTCGGCTCGTCTCTCCGAGGTGAACGCCCGGTATGCCGCCGCCGACGCCGAACGTCGCCTTCTCGCGGCCCAAAACCGGGAGCTGGGCGATGCCAGGACGCAGGATGGCAGCGTCCTCCGCGCCCTGGCACCCGTGGCGGAGAAGCTGACAGCTGTCCAGCAGCAGGTGTCGCTCCTGGAACGTGACCGGCTCGAGCAGTACGGGCAGCTTGCCCAGCAGCTCCAGGAGGCCAGGCTCTCCGACGAACAGCTGCTGAAGTCAACGCATGCGCTCGAGTCGGCGCTGCGGTCCAACAGCGCCCGCGGCCAGTGGGGCGAGGTGCAGCTCCGCCGCGTCGTGGAGGCGGCCGGGATGCTGCGCCATGTGGATTTCCATGAGCAACTGCATAGCTCCGGTTCCGACACCACGGTTCGGCCGGACCTCGTGGTCCAGCTCCCGGGTGACAAGCAGCTCGTCGTGGATGCGAAAGTGCCGCTGACCGCGTACCTGGAGGCACAGGAGCTTGGCAGCCAGCCGGGCGGCCGGGGCGCAGGAACGGCGGGCAACCAGCAGGCCCTGCTCGCTACCCATGCGAAGGCCCTCAAGGCCCACGTGGACGCGCTGAGCAACAAGAAGTACTGGGACATTCCCGGCAACGCGCCAGAATTGGTGGTCTGCTTCCTGCCCGCCGAATCGATTCTGGCGGCCGCACTCACCGCCGATTCCGCCCTGCTGGACTATGCCCTGTCCAAGAATGTTGTCCTGGCCTCGCCGGGGACCCTGCTGGCAGTCCTCAAGTCTGTGGCGTTCACGTGGCGGCAGGATGTGCTGACGGACAGCGCGCGCGAGCTCTTCGAACTGGCGCAGCAGCTGTACGAGCGGATGGGAACACTGGGCGACAACGTCACCAAGCTGGGCTCGTCGCTGAAGACGTCGGTGGACCGCTACAACTCCCTGGTCGGCACCCTCGAGGCCCGGGTCCTGCCGACCGCGCGCAAGCTGAATGCCCTGGATGCCGCTAGCCTAGCCACACCCATCACCGTTGAGGCGACACCCCGTTCGGTGGCCGCACCGGAGCTGCAACAGGGCATCGCCACAGGGGACGCAGCCGCCGCAGAGGAATCCGACGACGACGCCGCGGAAGAGTCGGCAGCCTAGGGCTGCCCGGGGTAAGGGCCGCCCGGCCCGGTAGGAGCTGCCCGGCCACGTCTGCCCGGCGGTACTAGTCGGTCGGGCGGGCGCCGCGGCCGCCGAGGGCACGCGAGACGTCCCCGGCCTGCTTCAGGGTGGCGCGGAGTTCCTTTGGCAGGGAGAAGAGCAGGTCCTCCTCCGCCGTGACGACTTCCTCAACGCTGCCGTAGCCGTAATCGGCGAGCAGCCGCAGGACGTCCTTCACGAGGACCTCCGGCACGGACGCCCCCGAGGTCACGCCGACGGTCGCCACGCCCTCAAACCAGGACTCGTCGACTTCGTTGGCGAAATCGACCCGGTAGGAGGCCTTGGCACCGTATTCCAGTGCCACCTCAACAAGGCGGACGGAGTTCGAGGAGTTAGCCGAACCGACAACGATCACCAGGTCAGCCTGGGGCGAGATCTTTTTGATGGCCACCTGGCGGTTGGTGGTGGCGTAGCARATATCGTCGCTGGGCGGATCCTGCAGGGTGGGGAACCGTTCCTTGAGCAGGCGGACGGTCTCCATGGTCTCGTCGACGCTCAAGGTGGTCTGGGAAAGCCAGATGACCTTCTCCGGATCCCGGACCGTCACCTTGTCGACCTCATGCGGGCCGTTGATGATCTGGATGTGTTCCGGAGCTTCACCCGCGGTCCCTTCGACTTCCTCGTGGCCGTCGTGGCCAATCAGGAGGATGTCGAAATCGTCCTTGGCGAAGCGCACGGCCTCGCGGTGCACCTTGGTCACCAGCGGGCAAGTGGCGTCGATGGTCCGCAGCCCGCGGTCCTCGGCGGACTGCACCACGGCCGGGGAGACTCCGTGCGCGGAGAAGATGACCAGGGCCCCTTCCGGGACCTCGTCGGTCTCGTCCACGAAGATGGCGCCCTTTTCCTCCAGGGAGCTGACCACGTGGACGTTGTGGACGATCTGCTTGCGCACATAAACCGGCGGACCGTAGTGCTCAAGGGCCTTTTCCACCGCGATGACGGCCCGGTCGACGCCGGCGCAGTAGCCGCGCGGAGCGGCCAGGAGGACCTTCTTCGCCCCGGTCACGGGAGCCGCCGCCAACACTTCCTCCGGCGATCGCCGGCGGCGCGGAACGGAGGGCATCGGGATGGATACAGCGGTGGAGGTCATGCCCCCAATGCTACCGGTGTTCGCTGTAGCCGGTCATTTCAGGCCTTGCGGCGGCCGGCGACTACCCGAAGGATGAGCCCGGAGGCCAGGAGCACCCCGCCGGCCACGAGTGCCACCACTATCCACTGACCAAAGCCGGCGGTGGAGGCGGCCACAAATTCGCGCTTGAAGAGGTCCGCAACCTCGTTGCCGCTCCCGGTCCCCTGGACCATATTGCCGGCCGCGTCCGAACCCAGTTTCCACACCCCGGCCAGCACCAGGGCGCCCAGGCCGACGCCCGCCAGGACCGTCCATTTCCGCCGGGCCGCGACAAAGGCCAGGACGAAGGCGATGGCCGCGCCCACAGCCACGGCAGATCCCATCGGCGCGTACGCGGAAACCCGTTCGATGAGCTGGCGCTGGTTGGACTGGCCGATGTTGATTCGCACCGTGTCCGGCGCCTTCAGCGGTACCGGCGAGGCGTCCGAGACCCGCTTGACCACCAGGCCCACCAGCGGGGCGACATCGAGGGTCAGGGAGGAGGTGCCGTCCACCTGGGGCGGCAGCGTCCGGGGGTCGGCGAAGCTGAGCCGGTGGCTCCTGCGCAGGGTCTCAGCCCACGCGTCCGCGTATCCGGGCGCGGAGGTCAGGGACTGGGCCGCCTCGGCAAGAATGGGTTTGACCAGGCCCGCGACCGCATCGGGCAGTTGCCGGCCGCCCAGATTGATACCGTTCACGGCGGCGGTGGCCAGCCTCTGCTGGAATGCCGGGTCCTTCCCCAACGGTGCGGTGAGGGCGACGAACCCGTCTTCCTGGACGATATTCCGGTCCACCCACATGGCCGGGACGGCGACAGCCGCCATGGCAAGGCCGATCAGCACAGCAACGGCCGAGACAAAAGTGCGCACGAAAGTCTCCTAGGAGGGTTGGGAGTAGAGCCATCCTACGGTGGCGCCGCGGCGAACCGGAAAGCAGCAGGCCAAAACGTCCGGCCCTGCTGGTAAAGCTATGGATAGAGTTGAAGCAGCTCCCCGCCTCCAGCAAAGGACTCCGCACCCCATGCACCAGCACATGCACCAGCTCACGGACCAGGCGTGCCGCGCCTGCGGTTACCGGCATGTCTGAAGATACCGCTGCGGCCACCACCCTGCCGGCGACCGCGGCCGAGACCAGCCCGGACAACCCCTGGCCGCTGCAGCTGCTGTCGCAGAAACTGAAGATGCACATCGACCGTGCGCCCTCGGCCTGGGTCGAGGGCCAGGTCATCGAACTCAACCGGCGCGGCACGAACGCCTACCTGACGCTGCGCGACATCGACGCGGAAATCTCGCTGCCGGCCTCGGTCTGGACCAACGTCCTGGACCGGCAGGCTACCCCGCTGGAACGCGGGTCCCGGGTGGTGGCGCTGCTGAAGTCCGAGTTCTGGCTAAAAACCGGCCGGCTCAACATGTCCGTCAAGGACATCCGGCCCGTGGGGCTGGGTGACCTGCTGGCCCGCATTGAACGGCTGCGCCAGGCGCTGGCGGCCGAGGGCCTCTTCGCCGACTCCCGTAAGAAACGCCTGCCGCTCCTCCCCCACCGGATCGGCCTGATCACCGGCCGCGACTCGGATGCGAAGAAGGATGTGCTGCGCAACGCCGCCCTCCGCTGGCCCGCCGTCGAATTTGAGATCCGTGAAGTAGCCGTCCAGGGCAATACCGCCGTGGCCCAGGTAATCCGTGCGCTGCAGGAACTGGACTCCCAGCCGGAGGTGGACGTCATTGTCATCGCCCGCGGCGGCGGGGCGCTGGAGGACCTGCTCCCGTTCAGCAGCGAGGAACTCATCCGGGCCGTCGCGGCCGCGGCCACCCCGATTGTCAGCGCGATCGGCCATGAGGCGGACCGGCCCATCCTCGACGACGTCGCGGACCTGCGCGCCTCAACGCCCACCGATGCGGCCAAGCGGATCGTGCCGGATGTTGTGGAGGAACTGGCGCGGGTGCGGCAGGCCCGCGAGCAGCTTCGCCGCGGAGTCACCCGTCTGGTCGAGCGGGAAACGGACCGGCTCGCGTCGCTCCGCTCGCGCCCTGTCCTGGCATCGCCCGAGGGCATGGTGACGGCCCGGCACGACGACGTCGAACGGCTCAAGGGCCGCTCCCATGCGGCCGTCAACACCGCCGTCGTCCGGGCCGCGGACCAGCTGGTGCACCTCAAAGCCCAGGTTCGCGCCCTCTCGCCGCAAAAGACCCTGGACCGCGGCTACGCCGTCGTGCAGCTCGACGACGGAACGTCCGTGCCGGGAACCCGCCATGAGGTGGTCCGGGACCCCAGCCAGGCGCCGGCCGGTACGGCCCTCGCGGTGCGGGTGGCGGGTGGCAGGTTCACAGCCCAGTCCACCGGCGGCGGGGAAGCCAGCGGGGACTGACCGGCCGCCAAACCGCGGGAACCCCGAACCAGCACCGAAGCATCGCCTAACCGGCAACCATACGTATAGAGGAGCAACACCATGGCAGCAGAGAACACGGCATCCCCCACCCCGGAGACGGACCTCGACGGACTCAGCTACGAGGACGCCCGCGAACAACTCGTCGGCGTGGTGAGCAGGCTGGAGGCCGGCGGCGCCAGCCTCGAGGAATCCCTCGCCCTGTGGGAGCGCGGCGAAGCCCTGGCAAAGCGCTGCGAGCAGTGGCTCGAAGGAGCCCGCAAGCGCCTCGCCGCAGCCCGGGACCAAGCGGGCCAGGCCGGCCAGGAAGCCTGACAGGAGCCCTGGGGGGCCGGACAGGGCCGGACAGGAAGCCGGCCGCTAGGAGCGCCGCACCAGCTCGGCCTCCATGTCGACGTCGATCTCGGGGACGGGCCATTCCAGCGCCAGCCCCTCCAGTGCGTCCAGGAGCAGCTGCTGGACGGCGATCCGGGCAAACCATTTCTTGTCGGCCGGGACTACGTGCCAGGGCGCGTGCTCTGAGCTGGTCTGCTCGAACGCGGCCTGGTAGGCATCCATGTAGTCGTCCCAGAACGCCCGTTCCTTCAGGTCGTTGCTGCTGTACTTCCACCGCTTCGCCGGATCATCCAGCCGGGCCAGCAGGCGTTCCTGCTGCTCGTCGCGGCTGATGTGCAGCATAACCTTGATGATCTTCGTGCCCGCCGCCGTTTGCCGGGCCTCGAACTCGTTGATGGCGCGGTAGCGGCGCTCCAGTTCCGTGGCGTCGGCCCAGCGGTGTACCCGGTGGATCAGCACGTCCTCGTAGTGGGAGCGGTCGAAAACGCCCACCATGCCGGCAGCCGGAACTTCTTTTTCGATCCGCCAGAGGAAGTCGTAGGACTGCTCCTCCGGGGTCGGCGCCTTGAACGACTTCAGCTGCACGCCCTGCGGATTCATCTGGCCCATAACGTGGTTGACGATGCCGCCCTTGCCCGCGGTGTCCATGGCCTGCAGGACCAGCAACACCCGCTTCTTGCCGCCGATCCGGGACTCGGCGAAAAGCTGCTCCTGCAGCTGCGTCAGCTTCCCGTCGAGCTCGCTGAGCAGC
>NZ_JBFTNO010000098.1:0-10759 GCF_056397525.1 Arthrobacter sp. 05L45_2
ATTCCGATTTCACCATCGCTGGTGCGGGCCTTGACCATCTTGGCCGCTCCGGACCAGACGAACTGGTCCGCTGCGACAATCTCAACCTCAAGCTCAGCCATATTACTTGGTCTGCTCCTGGATCTTGGCCCACTGGCGCTCAACGTCATCCAGGCCGCCGACGTTGAAGAACGCCTGCTCTGCGATGTGGTCGAGGTCGCCGTCGCAGATGGCCGTGAAGCCTTCCACGGTGTCCTTGATGGACACGGTGGAGCCTTCGACGCCGGTGAACTGCTTCGCCGTGTAGGTGTTCTGCGAGAGGAACTGCTGGATGCGGCGTGCACGCGACACGACGATCTTGTCCTCTTCGGAGAGCTCATCGACACCGAGGATGGCGATGATGTCCTGGAGTTCCTTGTTCTTCTGCAGGATCTGCTTGACGCGGACGGCCGTGTTGTAGTGGTCGTGTCCGATGTACTGCGGATCCAGGATGCGGGAGGTCGACGTCAGCGGGTCAACGGCCGGGTACAGACCACGGGAAGCGATTTCACGGGACAGTTCCGTGGTCGCGTCGAGGTGTGCGAAGGTCGTGGCCGGGGCCGGGTCRGTGTAGTCATCTGCGGGAACGTAGATGGCCTGCATCGAGGTGATGGAGTGGCCCTTGGTGGACGTGATGCGCTCCTGGAGGAGGCCCATCTCGTCAGCCAGGTTGGGCTGGTAACCCACGGCGGACGGCATACGGCCGAGGAGGGTGGAAACCTCGGAACCTGCCTGGGTGAAGCGGAAGATGTTGTCGATGAAGAGCAGCACGTCCTGGTTCTGCACATCGCGGAAGTACTCCGCCATGGTCAGGGCGGACAGGGCCACGCGCAGACGCGTTCCCGGCGGCTCATCCATCTGGCCGAATACAAGAGCGGTGTCCTTGAGGACGCCGGCTTCTTCCATTTCAACCCAGAGGTCGTTGCCTTCACGGGTACGCTCGCCGACACCGGCGAACACCGAGGTGCCACCGAAGTTGCGGGCCACACGGGTGATCATTTCCTGGATCAGCACGGTCTTGCCGACGCCGGCGCCACCGAAGAGGCCGATCTTRCCACCCTTGATGTACGGGGTGAGGAGGTCGATCACCTTGATGCCGGTTTCCAGCATCTCGGTGGAGCCTTCGAGCGTCGCGAAGGCCGGAGCCTTGCGGTGGATCGGCCAGCGTTCGCTGATCTGCAGCTCGGACTCGGTCACGTCCAGGGGCTGGCCCAGGACGTTGAAGATGTGACCCTTGACGCCGTCGCCGACCGGCACGGAGATCGGGGCACCGGTGTCAACCACGTTGGTGCCGCGGACCAGGCCGTCGGTCGCCTGCAGGGAGATGGCGCGGATGAGGTTGTCGCCGAGGTGCAGCGCAACTTCAAAGGTGATGGTCTTGGTCTCACCGTTGAGAGTAATCTCCGTGGTGAGAGCGTTGTATATCGAGGGGATTGCGTCAGCCGGGAATTCGACGTCGACAACCGGGCCAATAACACGTGCAATACGGCCGGTGGCACCGGACGTTGCGGCTACGTGTTCGGTAGCAGTGGCAGTCATCTCTCTCACTTCACTCAGTAGATGGCGTGGGCGGTTAAGTTTGTTCTTTAGTGCAGGTAAAGCTGGGTCCTTGGCGGGCCGGCTAGGACGCGTTCAACGCGTCGGCGCCTGCCACGATTTCGGAAAGCTCCTGCGTAATTTCAGCCTGGCGGGCAGTGTTGCGCAGACGCGTGTACTTCTTGATGAGATCCGTCGCGTTGTCGCCGGCGGATTTCATTGCCCGCTGGCGGGCTGCGAGCTCCGAAGCTGCTGCCTGCAACATGGCGGCGAAGATACGTGACTCGATGTAGCGCGGCAGCAAGGCGTCGAGGACCTGCTCAGCTTCCGGCTCGAATTCGTACAGCGGCAGAAGCTCCGACTCGGAGGCAGCCTGCTCTTCGACGACCTCCAGCGGGAGCAGACGGATGACCGTCGGCTCCTGCGTCACCATGGACTTGAAGCGGGTGTAAACGACGTGGATCTCGTCGACGCCGCCCTCTTCGTAGGCGGTGGCGAAGTCTGCCAGCAGTGCTTCGCCGACTTCCCGCGCCGTCTCGAACTCGGGTGCGTCCGTGTTACCGGTCCACACGCGCTCATAGGGGCGGTTGCGGAAGTCGAAGTATGCCTGTGCCTTGCGGCCCATAACGTACGTCTTGACTTCCTTGCCTTCCTCATGGAGCAGCTCGGCGAGGCCTTCTGCCTGCTTGAGCACCGTGGCCGAGTAGGACCCCGCAAGGCCGCGGTCCGAGGTGATGACCAGGACGGCGGCGCGGCGGATCTGCTCCGGCTCGGTAACCAGCGGGTGGTCGATTTCGCTCTGGCTTGCGACAGCAGAAACGGCACGCGTGATCGCGTTTGCGTAAGGCAGTGAAGCCGCTACGCGTGCGCGGGCCTTGCCGATGCGCGAGGTAGCGATCAGTTCCATCGCCTTGAAGATCTTGCGCATCGACGTCGTCGAGCTGATCTTCTGGCGGTAGACCCGGATCTGGGCTCCCATACTTATCCTTTCCTAAGATCCCGGTGGCCGGGACTGCCGGAACCCGAGGGGGTTCCGGCAGTCCCTGCCAGCGAAACTAGCGCTTCTGCTTGACGATTTTTTCCTGGTCGACCGCGTCCTCATCGATGGGGGCGTACTCCTCGTGCCCCGCACCGACGAGGTAGCTGTCGCCCTCGCCGAAGAAGCCCTTCTTGAAGTCCACGATCGCGGTCTTCAGCGCCTCTGCCGTGTCATCGTCCATAACGTTGGTCTGAGCCAGCGTCGTGAGGATCGAGGACTTGTGCTTGAGGTGTTCCAGGAACTCGGTCTCGAAGCGGTTGATGTCTTCCACCGGAACGTCGTCGAGGTAACCGTTGGTGCCGGCCCAGATGGAGACGACCTGGTCCTCGACCGGGAACGGCGAGTACTGGCCCTGCTTGAGCAGTTCCATCAGGCGCGCACCACGGGTCAGCTGCTGGCGCGATGCGGCGTCGAGGTCCGACGCGAACATTGCGAAAGCCTGCATGTCGCGGTACTGCGCCAGTTCCAGCTTCAAGGTACCGGAGACCTTCTTCATGGACTTCACCTGCGCGGCGCCACCAACGCGGGACACGGAGACACCCACGTCGACGGCGGGACGCTGGTTGGCGTTGAAGAGGTCCGACTGCAGGAAGATCTGGCCGTCGGTGATGGAGATGACGTTGGTCGGGATGTAGGCGGAAACGTCGTTCGCCTTGGTCTCGATCAGCGGAAGGCCGGTCATCGAACCTGCACCCAGCTCGTCGGAGAGCTTGGCACAACGCTCCAGCAGGCGGGAGTGCAAGTAGAAGACGTCGCCCGGGTAGGCTTCGCGTCCCGGCGGGCGGCGCAGCAGCAGCGACACCGCACGGTAGGCCTCGGCCTGCTTGGAAAGGTCATCGAACACGATGAGGACGTGCTTGCCGCCGTACATCCAGTGCTGGCCGATGGCCGAGCCGGCGTACGGTGCCAGGTACTTGAAGCCGGCGGGGTCGGACGCGGGGGAAGCCACGATGGTCGTGTACTCCAGTGCGCCGTTGTCCTCGAGCGTCTGGCGGACAGCCGCGATGGTGGACGCCTTCTGGCCGATGGCCACGTAGATGCAGCGCACCTGCTTCTTCACATCGCCCGAAGCCCAGTTGGCCTTCTGGTTGATGATCGTGTCGATGGCGATTGCCGACTTGCCGGTCTGGCGGTCACCGATGATCAGCTGGCGCTGGCCGCGGCCGATCGGGATCATGGCGTCGATAGCCTTGAGGCCGGTCTGCATCGGTTCGTGGACCGACTTGCGCTGGGTCACGCCGGGCGCCTGGAGTTCCAGGGCTCGGGTGGYTTCGGCCTTGATCTCGCCRAGGTCGTCGATGGGCTGGCCCAGGGGGTCAACCACGCGGCCGAGGAAGGCGTCGCCGACCGGAACGGACAGAACCTGTCCGGTGCGGTGCACTTCCTGGCCTTCTTCGATGCCGGTGAAGTCACCGAGGACGATGACGCCGATCTCGCGGACGTCGAGGTTCTGGGCCAGGCCCAGAGTGCCGTCTTCAAAGCGAAGCAGCTCGTTCGCCATGACCGAGGGAAGGCCCTCAACACGGGCGATGCCGTCACCTGCGGTCGTTACACGGCCAACCTCTACGCGCTCTGCGTTTCCGGGTTCGTAGGACGCCGCGAACTCGTTCAACGCATTACGGACGTCGTCGGCGTTGATGGTCAATTCGGCCATCTGCAGTCCCTGCTCTCCTGTTTTCGTGATCATCGTTGCTCACGATGACCGGGGTTTCATGTCGGTAAGTTGTGCTTGTCCGGCTAACTAAGCAATCTGACGCTGGAGCTGGCCCAGGCGGGCGAGGACCGAAGCGTCAACCACTTCGTCGCCAATCTGGATCCGGAGGCCACCAATCAGTGCCGGGTCAACGTTCATGTTGATCTTGAGCTCGCGGCCGTACAGGGCATTGAGCCCTGCCTGCAGCCGACTGGTCTGGGTCTCCGTCAGCGGACGGGTGACGCTGACCGTGGCGATCCAGCGCTGCTGGCGCTTGGCCGCAAGCTCGGCAAAACGGCTGACGAGCTTGGTGGCCTTGAGGCCGCGGGGCTGCGACACTGCCTGTCCGATAAGGACCTTCGCTTCCTCGCTGGCACTGGGCACGAGCTTTTCGGCAAGGGCAACCTTGGCAGCCTGGCTCGCCTGCGGCTCGGACAGAGCACGCTGCACCTCGTGGCTGGAATCGACGGCCTGGTTGAAGGAGAACAGATCGTTCTCCAACGCTTCCAGTCCGCTGATTCCCGAGGCAGAGACGGCCGACTTGTTTTCAGCAACGGCAATTACCACCGAAGCGGCAAGAGTCTCGAGTGCATCGCCGATGTCACGAGCCGACGCCCAGCGCGAGGCGGCCAGTCCGCTGGCGATCTCCACAGCGTCAGCGGAAACTTTTCCGTTGAACAGCTGCGTGACCAGGGCGGACTTTTCGGCACCGCTGCGGGACGGGTCCGTCAGGGCGCGGCGCAAGCCGGCCGAGCTGTCCACCGTTCCCAGGATTCCGAAGAGTTCCTTAGCCAACTGCAGCGACGCGTTGGGAAGCTTGGCTTCCAACGCGACGAGTGCCGCGGTCAGCGATTCGCTCGATACACCTGCCATTACTTAGCTGCACCTGCGTTCTGGTTCTCCAGATCCGCCAGGAAGCGGTCAACCACCCGGGCCGAACGCGCATCATCGTTGAGCGATTCGCCCACGATGCGGCCAGCCAGCGTGGTTGCCAGCGTGCCGACCTCGGCGCGCAGCGACACGACGGCCGCCTGGCGCTCGGATTCGATCTGAGCGTGTGCCTGGGCAGTGATGCGGGCAGACTCAGCAGCTGCCTTCTCCTTCAGATCCGCGAGGATCTGGGCGCCTTCGGCACGGGCTTCCTCGCGAATGCGGTTGGCCTCGGTGCGGGCGTCGGTGAGCTGCTGCTTGTACTCTTCGAGTGCTGCAGAAGCTTCTGCCTGAGCCTTCTCGGCCTTGGCGATGCCGCCTTCAATCGCCTCGGCGCGCTCTGCGAAGTTCTTCTCGAACATCGGGACAACGTACTTCGTCACGATGAAGAGGAGAACAGCAAAGCCCAAGAAGACGACAATCATTTCCCAGATGTTGGGAACGAGGGGGTTGGAACCCTCGGTGGCGGCTGAGATGATCAGCTGCTTCATATTTCACCCGTCCTTATCTACTCGGTTCTGGATGTTCGCTGGGTTCTGAAGGTTTACTTGAGAACGAACGCGAAGACCAGGCCGAGGATGGCGAGGGCTTCAGTCAGCGCGAGGCCGAGGAATGCGATCGGCTGCAGGACGCGCTGGGCTTCCGGCTGACGTGCTACGCCGTTGATGTAAGCAGCGAACACGAGACCCACACCGATACCACCGCCGATGGCGGAGAGGCCGTAGCCGATGAGGTTGAGGGAGCCGTTGATGGAGCCTTCCATTTTTCTTCCTTTCAAGATGCCACCCGTGTGGCAGGTTGTTTGGGTTGCTTCATCCCCGTGAGGGGAAGTTTGTGGGTGCCTTAGTGGCTGTCGGCGTGGAGTGCGCCTTCGATGTAGATCGCGGTCAGCAGCGTGAAGACGTACGCCTGCAGCGCCATGATCAGCGCCTCCAGCATGTACATCGCCAGCGAGCCGGCCAGGACCAGTACGGAGGCGCCCTTGAGCAGGACGTTCTCCTGCATGACCAGGAACTCGATACCGGAACCGGCGATCATCACGATCAGGTGGCCTGCCAGCATGGTCGCGAATAGACGGAGGCTGTGCGTGACGGGCCGGACCAGGAAGTTGGAGATGATCTCGATCGGGATGACGATCGGGAGGATGTAGATGGGCACGCCGCTCGGCACGGTGGCCAGCTTGRAGTACTTCAGGCCGTTCTTCTTGAYGCCGATGGCRATCCAGGTGAYGTACACGATCGCKGCSAGCACATAGGCGCCGCCGACGTGCGAGAAGCTCGGGAGCTGAATCACGGGGATGGCGCCGTAGATGTTGTTCACCAGGATGAAGAAGAACAGGCTGAACAGCAGCGGGACGTACTTGATGAAGTCTTTGCCGCCGATGATGTCCTTCGCGATRCCGTTACGGACGAAGCCGTATGCGGCCTCGCCTGCGAACTGCAGTTTGCCGGGAACGAGCTGCTGCTTACGGGCAGCCAGCACAAAGAATGTAGCGATAATGACGACCGAGAGGATCACCAGCAGCATCTGCTTGGAGAATCCTTCGGCTGCACCCCAGGGCAGGATAGCCGGCAGGTGCAATTGTTCAATTCCAGGAGGAGTGAACTCTCCTGAATCTTGGGCCGGGAGCGCAAGCGCGATCAACGCGTTTCCTCTCTGCAGTGTCCATCATTGGGCGTTGGGCGGGGAGCGGCGACATTTGCGTCAGTCATTCCCCCTGTGAAATTTTTTGGCATTACTGTTCCGCGTCCTTGGACGGGCCGTTTGCAGCGCCGTCTCCGCCAGCCGAATTCCGGTGACTGGTGAGGCCGTGCATATGGGAAAGATAGAACCCACCCGCAGCTCCAAGCAGGGCGCCTGCGAGCACAATCCAGCGGGTTCCCCACAGATTATCCAGACCCCACCCTATCAAACTCCAGACGATGATTCCGCCAACAATGTAGCTGAAGACGGCTATTCCGGCGTTGTATCCGCCGTCGTTGCCGTCCGGCGACACACCGGGCGCTCCGCCTGTGGTTTTGGGGGTCCGGGGCCGGTCCGGGCTATCGCCTGCGGTTTTCCGGCTAGACATTGTTGCCGCCTTCCGGGGTTTCGGGATCGTTGTAAATCTGGAGCCGTGCTTTGCTGAAGCCGACGATCTCGGCTGCCTGCCAGGCCACCACGCTCACGACGGCGCCGATCAGGAACCAGCGTTCATGCAGCCACGCCGGCGCGCCGATCACAAAGAGCACCACGGCGAAGCCCACCACCTTCACGAAGTAGGTGGCGACGAACATTCCGATCGCTCCGGAGGGGTTGTTGCGGCCGACGAAGTGGCCGATCGCCAGGCTGATAGCGAAGAACGCCATCACCACGGCCCCGCCGAAGAGGCTCGAGAGGGCCCCGTAGCTTCCATTGAAAACAAGGGCCAGTCCGGCGGTTACCAGGAGGGCTGCTCCTGCTGCTGCCGAGCTGAGGGCCAGCAGCCGCAGCCAAAGGGACGTGGTGGGTCCGGAGCCGCCAACTGAACCGTTGCCGGACGTGCGTCCGGGGCCGGCGTTGGAGGTCATGGGATCCCAATCGTCGCAGGGGGTAAGGGCAAGGCGCGGCGAGAGGCCGCCCCTGAATTCTACACGAGATAGAACAGGGCTAGGCCACCGGCATCCGGGTCACCTTGGGCCGGTGCCGGAACCGGCGGATCAGATCGGGCGAGGCGAGGTACAGCACCAGCACCGCCAGGCTGCCGGCCACGCACAGGGCCACCACCGGCAGGGTTGCCGTGGCGGCGGTGAAGCCCAGGACAATGACGGCGACGGTGCAGGCCGTAACCATGGCAGCGGACTGCAGGTGGGAGAACCCGACGTCGGTCAGGCGCTGGTAGACGTGTTCGCGGTGCGAGGCGTACCAGCGCTCCCCCGCCTTGATCCGCCGCAGCAGGGTGTAGCCGGTGTCCGCGGCGTAGACCAGGATCGGCGAGAGGACGTATTCGACGTAGACGCCGCTGAGGAAGCCGGCCACGGCCAGGGCGGCGATCGAGGCACCCAGCAGGTAGCTGCCGACGTCGCCCAGGAAGACCGATCCGCGGCCCAGGTTCCAGGGCAGGAAGCCCAGGAACGCCATGGCCAGCACCGCGCCACCGGCTGTCAGCCAGGGCTGGTCGGAGAACAGGCCCGCGGCCGCGTACGCGGAGCCGGCGGTCACCCCGTGCAGGCCGGAGATGCCGTTGATGCCGTCCATGAAGTTCGCGATGTTGATGTAGGCCGCCACCGCCACGGCCGCCAGGGGCAGCCACCAGAAGGTCTGGCCGGTCAGTACGATCAGCGCCGCCGAACCGGCAGCGCCGATGCCCAGCTGGGCGGCCGCACGCCCTTGGATGGAGAGGCCCCGCAGGTCCTCGATCCAGCCCACTGCCGCACTCGCGGCGATAATGGCCAGCACGACGGCGAAGAGGGACCTGTCCCCCGTGACAAGTCCGAGGAGGACGGCGGCCAGGTACCCGATCGCGGTGGCCAGCATGGCGGCCATGCCCATTCCGCGGATGGTGGCCTTGTGGTGCGAGGACCGGGCGGAGGGGACATCGACCACGCCCAGCCGGACCAGCCACGGCTTGACCGCGAACGGCAGCAGCAGGCTCGCCAGCAGGGTAATGCCGGCCACCAGGACCAGCGGCATCACGATGCCACCCGGACGGCGCCGGCTTCGTCGGCCTCGTCATCGGGAATATCGGAGATGTTGGCGCCCTGTTCTGCCTCACAGCGCGCCAGCCAGACGTTGAGGTCCAGTTTTTCGGGGTCCTGCTGCGTGGCCCGGGTGTGGGAGATCTTGGGGTGCAGGGGCCGCTGGTCGAGTTCGCCCGTACCGACGAGTTCCTCGTGCAACTTCTCCCCCGGCCGCAGTCCGGTGTAGATGATTTCGACCTTCTTGCCGGACATGGCGATCATCCGTTGTGCCACGTCGAGGATCTTCACGGGCTCGCCCATGTCGAGGATCATAACCTCGCCGCCGGAACCGATGGCTCCGGCCTGGATGACCAGCTGGCACGCTTCGGGAATGGTCATAAAGAAGCGGGTGACCTCCGGGTCGGTGACTGTGACCGGTCCGCCCACCCGGATCTGTTCGGTAAAGAGCGGCAGCATGGAGCCGCGGCTGCCCATCACGTTGCCGAAGCGGACCGAGACAAAACGGCTAGCCGTCTGGCCGGCCATCCAGGCCGTGAGCTTTTCAGCGACGCGCTTGGAGTGGCCGAGGGCGGTGGTGGGGTTGGCCGCCTTGTCCGTGGAGATGTTCACGAAGTGGGTGACCCCGGCGCGCTGGGCGGCGCGCAGCACATTCAGGGTGCCRCAGACGTTGGTCTTCCAGGCCTCCACCGGGTACTGCTGGAGGAGTGGGGCGTGTTTGAGTGCCGCGGCGTGGAACACCACTTCGGGACGGCGGTCCTCGAAGATGTCCAGCAGGGCTTCGCCGTCGCGGATGTTTGCCAGGACAGTGTCGCGTCCGGCCAGCAGGCCCCGGCCGGTGATGGAAATCTGGGTCTGCTGCAGGCCGGTCTCGTCGTGGTCCAGCATGATCAGTTCCGCGGGCGAGAACTGCACGATCTGACGGCAGAGCTCGGAGCCGATCGAGCCGCCGGCGCCTGTTACCAGCACCCGTTTGCCCTTGATGTAGCCGGCGATTTCTTCGACCTTGATGTCCACCGGCCGGCGGCCGATCAGGTCCTCAACGGCGACGTCGCGGAAATCCGAGAACCCCTCGGGGGCACCGCCGCCGAGCATGTCACGCAGCGGGGGAAGTACCAGAACGCGGATATTCAGCCCCGCAACGGCGTCGGAGATGCGGCGGACGACGGCGGCCTCGACGTTGGCGAAGGCCAGGACCAGCACCCGTGCCCGGGTCCGGCGGATGATCGAGGGAAGGTCCTCTCCCCTGCCCTGGACCTGCACGCCGGAAAGCCGGAGGTGCTTCTTGGTCGGATCATCGTCGATCAGGCCAACCGGGAAGTAGGGCGAATCCGGGTCCTGAAGCATCCGGGTGAGCAGCGAGTTGCCGAGGAACCCGGCGCCGTAGATCAGGGTGTTTTGGGCCTCGTCACCGGGCCGCGTCTTACCCTCGACGTAAAGCCGCTTGGCGTAGCGCGCGGCCCCCATAAAGAGGCAGGCGAAGGGGAACGCGATCAGGCCCACGCTGCGGCCGATGTTGATGGCGCCGTAAAGGACCAGGAGGGATGCGGTGATGGAGGCGGCCACAATGACCGTGACGAAGACCAGGGCGCGCGCTTCCTGGAAGCTGCCGAACGGATACCGGCCCCGGTAGAGGGCCAGGGCATAGCCGGCGACTACCTGGACGACGACGGCGATCCCCGCGATGAGGAAGGCGCCCGGGAACTGTTCCGCACGGATTCCCATTTCATAGCGCAGCAGCAGCGCCAAGACGATCGCCACGATCCAGGACATGGAGTCGAGGAACAGCTGGATCCAGATCCAGAGGGCGGGCTTGTCGTCCCGTGCTGCGGCAGGTTCGCGCGCTTCAGATTTGGTACTCACGAGAAATTGCAACCGACTTCCACT
>NZ_JBFTNO010000099.1:0-10733 GCF_056397525.1 Arthrobacter sp. 05L45_2
GTTCTTATGGTGTGTGGGCTGTGGCCGGTCAGGCGCCCAGCGGTGCGGCGGCCACCGTCGGCATGGTGGGCGTCTTCGAGCCGCCCACCGGTTCCACGGTGATGCCGAGGGCAGCGGCCGAGCCGATGCCCGTGACCACGGCCGGCTTGGACAGCGCGGCGGCGTCCATCAGGCCCTTGGAGACCGGCGCGGAGCCGTCCTTGGGGATCAGCCACATCTGGTAGACCTTGCCCGACGGCGGGGCAGGAACGCCGTTCATCTTGACGACGGCGGCGTCCTTCGACGACGAGAGAGTCAGCGACGCCGTGCCGCCGCCGATGACGTCGACTGTGGCCTTGCGCACGTCGCTGGCCTCGAGCACCTGGTTGACGGGGTCGTTCTGGTTGGCGACATAGGCGCCCACCCCCACCCCGCCGACGGCGATCGCAGCTGCGGCTGCGACACCAATAAGCCAGTTGCGCATGCCCTGCGGCCGGCGCCGTTCCTCCCGGCGCTGGCGTGCCGCGCCGAGTTCGTCCACGACCGGACTATCGGGGTGTTCCCGGACCGGCCGTGCTGCAACGGGGGGAGTGCCGGTGCCGGCGGGCGTGGCGCTGCCGGACTCCGCGGCCTGGACGGGCAGAGCGGCCACGATGCGGCCAAAGAGTGCCGCCGGCGGCTCCTCCTCCGCGGTGAAGCTGGTGGCCAGCGTCTCGCGGGCCTGCCGGACGCGTTCCTCGAACTCGGCGCGGACGGCCGGGGTTGCCTCCGCGATGTGGCGGTCGACGGCGGCGCGTTCGGCGTCGTCGAGGGCGTGCAGCGCATAGACCTCGGCGAGGTCAACGGCGCGGCCGGAGCTGAGGTCTCCGGCGATGTCGGTGGAGAAGCTGCCGGGTGTGCGGCTGCCGTCCTGCGGATCGATGTGGTTCATCTCAACTCACCCCCAAACAGGTTTTCAGTCGGATCAGTCCGTCGCGGATGCGGGACTTGATGGTGGGAACGGCGGCGTTGAGCTTTTCCGCGACTTCCCGGTAGGTCAGCCCGCCGTAGTAGGCGAGCCGGACGGATTCCTGCTGTGTGTCGGTCAGGGTGTCCAGGCACCTGACCACGGCCTCGGCCTCGAGCCGGCTGCCGACCTCGTCGGAGACCGAGTCGTGGTCGATTTCCTGGCTGCTGGCGCCGTAGCGGGCCTCCCGGTCGGTGGACGACTGCGACGACCGGACCTTGTCCACGGCCCGGCGGTGCGAGATCGTCATCAGCCACGCGAGCGGACTGCCGGCGTCGGCGTTGAACTTTGCCGCGTTCTGCCAGACCTGGAGGAAGACTTCCTGGGTGGTGTCCTCGCTGAGTTCGACGTCGATCAGGACCCGGCGGGCCATGCCGAATACCCGGCGCGAGGTGAGCTGGTAGAACTCGGCGAACGCGGCCTGGTCACCGTTGGCAATCTGTCCGAGCAGAACTCCGAGCCGGCGGTTTACGTCGGCTGAAGCGCTGGGGGGAGCGGCGGCCTCGGGATTCGGGGCATTCGGAGTTTCCATCATCTTCAAGCATAGGGTGCCAGCCGCCGGTCGCGGGCCAAGCCGGGGCTGAACTGTACCGTGCGGGTCCGCAATCTGATGGGCCGGACGTCTATCCACCTGCAACGTTGTCACCTGCCGCTCCTCGCTCCCTTCGCTTCCTTCCGTGGTGTCTCACAAAAGATTCGGAGCGGGCCGGGCGCCGGATGGGCCGGACTGGAGGGCTTTTTGTGCCGGCCGCGACCGCGACCGGGGTCGGCCCGCGGTGCTTGAAGTTGGGCTAGAGCTTGGCGCCCGCGAAGCCCTGCTGGCGCCAGGCCTCGTAAACGGCGATCGAGGCAGCGTTGGCGAGGTTAAGCGACCGCAGGGCCGGCAACATGGGAAGCCGCACCCGCGAGGTTACGTGCGGATCGTGCTTGACCTCCTCGGAGAGGCCCACGGACTCCCGGCCGAACATCAGCACGTCGCCGGGGCGGTAGCTGATGTCTGTGTAGGACGTTTCGCCGTCGGACGTGAAGGCAAAAACACGCTCCGGCTGCAGGGCGGCCCAGGCGGCGTCGATGTCGGGGTGCACGGTGACAACGGCGAGGTCGTGGTAGTCCAGTCCGGCGCGGCGGAGCTTGGCATCGGAGAAATCGAAGCCCAGCGGCTCCACCAGGTGCAGTTCGGCCCCGGTGATGGCGGCCAGTCGGATGGCATTGCCGGTATTGCCGGGGATTTCGGGGCTGTGGAAGAGGATGCGGAACACGCCTCCATCCTAGCCAGCCGGCCGCGGGCTAGTGCATTCCGCGTAGCAGCCTGGCGAGCACCGGGACGTTCACGGTGTTCGGAGCCGGCCCTGACCCGAGGAACTGCTTCAGGCCGCGGGCCAGCCCGGCGGCGTTGACCACCTGGACCAGTTCGTGGCTAGCCGAACGGTCCCGGGCTGAGCGTCCGTGCCGGTCGATCACAGGCTCGTGCAGGTTGCCGTCCGTGCTGTGGACCACGGTCCAGCCGGTGACATTCAGTTCGGGGAAGATGTCCTGCATCCGCCGCACCACATGGGCCAGCTGGGGCGGAGCCACGGAGCGGCCGCCGTGGTTGAGGGTGCTGCCGTTCCATGCGTAGGCGCCGGGCGGCAGGAGCATGGACCCGATGATGGCCAGCCGGTAGCCGGACAGCAGGACGTGGTCGATGTGGCTGTTATCCGCCGGGGACTGCAGGCCGTTGACCAGGCGGGCGGCAGGGATGGYCGGCAGGATCTGCCGGGTGATCAGCTGCACCGTCCGCATCTCACGCTGGATGCGGGCCTCGGCGCCGAAGATGCCCCGCCGGCGGGGCATCCCATGGACCTGCTGCCGCGCCGTCGACGCCGGGATCAGGGGTACCCCGCCGGCAGCCTCGACTTCCTCGAAGGACGGGACATAGACAGGGGCATCCGCGGCGGTGTTGCGGGGTGTATTGGGGCGGCGGACGTGCGCAGAGGCCCGGCTGCCGGCTGCCGGCGCGTCGAAAAGTGCTCCGTCGTCGGCCGGGGCCGTGCTGCTGGAGTACGCGGTGCCGCTGCCGTAAGAGCGGTCGTAATCCGCGCGGCGCCGGGCATCGATGAGCGTCTCGTAGGCGAGGGTGACCCGGCGGAACGTCGCGGCGTCGCCCCCGTGGTCGGGGTGGGCGGTGCGGGCAGCCTTGCGGTAGGCCACCTTGATGTCCTTGTCCGTCGCGGTGACGGGGATCCTGAGGACCTGGTAGTGCGAGCTGTCGGCCTGCGTCAAGCAAGATTCCTTTGTGTCAGTGGAGCCAGTCCGGCCTGGACCTCCGGCGTGGCCAGTTTAACCAACTGGGGGAATAACGAGCGCGTGACCGCGGAAGGTTCCCGCCGGCTGGCATAATTCAGCGCATGAAGATCGCCCTTGCCGTCAACCCGCGCGCGTCTTTTGGCCGCGGGCAGCATGCCGGCCGGGAGGCGGCGGCCTGCCTCCGCGCCGCCGGAGCGCAGGTCCTCGAGTTGTGTGAGGACAGCTACGACGCCCTGGCCCGCGCCGTGGACAAAGCTCTCGCCGACGGCGTGGACGCCCTGGTGGTGGTGGGCGGCGACGGCATGGTGCACCTGGGGGTGAATGCGCTCGCCGGGTCCGGCGCCGCGTTCGGCGAAACACCCCTGGGCATCATTCCCAGCGGCACGGGCAACGACATGGCCCGTGCGCTCGGCCTCCCGCGGCATGACATCCCGGCCGCGGCCGCACGGGTCCTGGCCGCACTGCCGGCGGGCGGCCGCCTGATCGACGCGGGACGGGTCAGCTCGGCGGGAAAGACGCACTGGTTTGCCGGGGTGGTCTCGGCGGGCTTCGATGCTGCCGTCAACGAGCGGGCCAACAACTGGCGCCGGCCGCGCGGGCAGGCCCGGTACAACCTGGCGATGCTGCGCGAACTGGCCACCTTCCGCGCCATCGATTACACCGTCACGGCCGACGGCGAACGCTGGCAGCAGGGGGCCATGCTCATTTCGGTGGCCAACGGCCAGTCAATCGGCGGAGGCATGAAGGTGGCGCCCGACGCCGTCCTCGACGACGGGTACCTGGACCTCTTCATCGTCCGGCCGCTCTCCCGCGCGGGCTTCCTGGCCGTCTTCCCCAAGGTCTTCTCGGGCCGTCACGTGGCCCACCCGGCCGTGGAACTGCGCCGCGTCCGGCGGGTCGAACTGGAAGCGCGTGGGGTGGTCGCCTACGCGGACGGGGAGCGGRTCGGACCGCTGCCGCTGACCATCGACGTTGTCCCCGGGGCCCTCCGGGTCCTGGCGTAGGGGAGGGGATATGGCTACGCGCAACACGCCCGGAAGCCGGGCTGCCGTCCGTCTGGCAACGACGCCGCGCCCCCGCATTGGCCGCGCCCGCGTAACCGGCCTACTCCTGGCGCTGGTGCCGCTCCTGGCGGCCTGCAGTGTGGGCGTCCCGGATCCGGCAGCGCCCCGGCCCACCGGCAGCGCGGCCCCCACCCTGGCGACCCCGACGGTGACGCCGGGGTACGACGCCGACGCTGTCGCGGCCCGGAACCTGCCCCTTGCCGCGGGGGACCGTCTCGCGGCCGGAGTCCCGGTGCAGCTCTCGGACGGACTCCATGACGCGCCGCGGTGGAAGACCTCCAAGCAGGCGGTGGCCGGTGCCACCGAATACCGCAAAGCCGACGGCTGTGTGGTTGATGCCAAGGTCCGCGTAAACCAGTGGCCTTTGGCCGTCGCCGGCGACGACAAGGCGTCCACGGAGGCGCTCTTCCACTACCTGGATCCCACCATCCAGCCGGCCTACCTCAAGACCGCCACCCTGCGCTGGGGCGGCCAGCCGGACAAACCGGCGCCGAAGGTGGAAGTACTTGTCTTCGAAGACGGGAAAAAGGCCGGGTCGCGGGCAACGGCCAGCTATGCCCGGCTGTTCGCGAAGGCCGGCTCGTCCGTGTACATTTCCGTATCCTGCCCCGGGCCCGCCGCGCTCGCGGCCGCGCGGGCCGACATCGCCGCCCGGCTCGCCGTGGTGCCGCCGTCGTCCTGATCCCTTCCGGGACGGACGAGCGGCGGCCACCAGGAGCTGCCTACCGGCCCTTTGCGGGCGAGAGGCGGTTCAGGGCCAGGGCTCCGACCAGCAGCCCGAAGTCGCGCAGGGCCACGTCGAAGAAGCTGCCCAGGACCAGCAGGTTGATGATGATGCCCAGCAGCCACACCGCCACCAGCAGGGAGCCAAAGCGCGGCCGGAACGCCACGGCGAGGCCGGCGATGATTTCGACGATGCCCACCACATACATAAAGGTCTGCGCCGGGACCGGCACCACCGAAGTCGCCACCGGCGCGAGGTACATCGTCCAGTGGGTGAGCAGGTTGGTGAACTTGTCCAGGCCGAAGATGATCGGCGCCACAGTAAAGACCGTGCGCAGCAACAGGTAGGCCTGCCGCTGCTGGCCGGCAACGCTTATGACCGGAGCCGAAAGGGTTGTTGAAGATTTCATGGGTCTACGCCTTCTAAAGTTGAATACTTTGATTTTAGAATGAGAGTGCTGAATTAAGCAACGCATCTTGTTTTTAGAGTTAGGCTGGGCCCATGAACCGAGTTCCCTGGATCAGCAGGGTGGCCGCCGTCGCCTCGCTGGGCGACGAGAACCGCCGCCGCCTGTTCGACGTCGTCACCGCAGCCCCGGACGCCGTGGGCCGCGACGACGCGGCCGCCGCTCTGGGAATGGCGCGGAGTACGGCGTCGTTCCACCTGGACCGCCTGGTGCGCGACGGACTGCTGGCCGTGGAATTCCGGAAACTCGGCGGCAAGGAGGGGCCGGGTTCCGGCCGGCCGGCCAAGTTGTACCGGGCCGCAGTCGAGGAGGTCTCCGCGTCAGTCCCGGAGCGCAATTACGACCTCGCCGCCGAGCTGCTGGTCTCCGCCGTGGAGGATTCGGCCGCCGACGGCGGATCGGCCAGGGACGCGCTGCTGCGTGCCGCCCGCGTCCGGGGCGGGGCCGCGGCTGACGCCGCCGGCGCCGACGATTTCCCGTCTGTACTGGTCGCCGAGGGCTACCAGCCCGCGGACGACGGCGAGGGCGGCCTGGTGCTGCTCAACTGTCCCTTCCACCGGGTGGCCCAGGGCCATGCCGGCGTGGTGTGCGCGATGAACGGCGCGTTCCTGGGCGGGGCCGCGGCAGCCTGCGGCGTGGACCCGGCCAGGGTGGAGGCGCTCGACATCGAACAGCTCAGGGCCGACGGAGCCGCGTCCCCGGTCCAGTGCTGCGCCCGGATCCTGCCGTCCTGAGTGCGGCCCGGCCCTTAAAGCCGGTCAGCAGCACCCCGGCAACAACCAGGAGGCCGCCGGCTACCTGAACCAGCGTCAGCGGCGTGCCCAGCGCCACCGTGATGATGGCAGTAAAGACGACCATCAGGTTCAGATAGTTTCCTGCGGTGGCCGGCGGGGTGGTCTTCAGGGCCAGGTTCCAGAACAGGTAGGCGCCGAGGGAGGGGAACACAGCGATGTACGCCAGCGACCAGCCGCCCACCGGGGTGTCAGGGAGCCGCACCTGCAGGGCGACGGCGAAAGGCGCCAGCATAACGGTCGCCATGGCGACCTGGACCGCGGTGGCGGCAATGGCCGGGACCTCCAGCCGGCGGGCGATGATCGTGTACGCAGCCCACACAACGATCGCACCGACCATCATCAGTTCGCCGGTGTTGAACGAGAGGCTGAGCACCCGCTGCAGCTCCCCGCGGGTCAGGACCAGCAGCACCCCCATCAGCCCGAGCCAGCCGAGCCGGGTGGTTTTCTCGCCGAGCACCACGATCGCCAGCACCACAATGAGGGCCGGGTTTACCGCCGTGATCAGGGAGGCATTGATCGCCGAGGTGTAGCCCAGCGCGCCGTACAGCAGCAGGGTGTAGCTGACCATGCCGAGGACGCTGAGCAACAGCAGGACAGGCCACCGCCGCAGCACCGCGCGCCAGTCCGGCTTCTCCACCAGTTGGGCGAGGGCCAGCAGTGGCACGGCAGCGAGCGTCCAGCGCCAGAATGTCAGGTCCAGAGGCGTCATCGAGGCAACCGCGGCCTGGCCCACCACGAAGTTCCCGGACCAGAACAGGGTGGCCAGGAYGAGGTASAGGGACGCYTTCACCGCTYGAATGTACACCAGCGGTCCCCGGGCGCCGCACAGTAGAATTGGGCTGTGCCCGTATACCTAGACCATGCCGCCACCACACCGCTCGCCGCAGAGGCGCTGGCCGCCCTGACGCGCGAGCTGGCCCGTACCGGCAACCCGTCGTCGCTGCACGGATCCGGCCGTCGCGCCCGCCGGGCCGTGGAGGACGCACGGGAGACCCTGGCTGCCGCGGCCGGGGCCCATCCCTCGGAAGTCATCTTCACCTCCGGCGGGACAGAAGCGGACAATCTGGCCGTCAAGGGTTTGTACTGGGCCCGCCGCGCCGAAGCTTCCGGCCGGACGCGCATCCTGTGTTCCGCCGTCGAGCACCATGCCGTGCTGGACACGGTGGAATGGCTGGAGCGGCACGAGGGTGCCGAGGTCCGCTGGCTGCCCGTCGACGCCGACGGCGTGCTGGACCTTACGGTCCTGGCCGCCGAGCTGGCCGATGATCCTGCCTCGATCGCCCTGGTCACCGTTATGTGGGCAAACAACGAGGTGGGCAGCATCCAGCCTGTGGCCGACATTGTGCGGCTGGCCCACGCCGCCGGTGTCCCCGTGCACTCCGACGCCGTGCAGGCGTTCGGATCCGTGCCGGTCGATTTCCGCGATACCGGCCTCGATGCCATGTCCATCTCCGGCCACAAAATCGGCGCACCCGTGGGAGTCGGTGCCCTGCTCCTGGGCCGTGCCGTCACGCTGACGCCGGTCCAGCACGGCGGGGGACAGGAACGTGACGTGCGCTCCGGCACCCTGGACACCGCCTCGATCGCCGCCTTCGCCGCGGCAGCCGAGGCCGCCACGGGCCACCTTGCCGCGGAGTCGGCGAGGATCACCGCGTTGCGGGACCGGCTGATCGAGGGGGTCCGCGCGGCGGTTCCCGAGGCTGTACTCCGCGGCGCCCCCGGGCCCGGCCGCCTGCCCGGCAACGCCCACTTCACCTTCCCTGGGTGCGAGGGCGACTCGCTGTTGTTCCTCCTGGACCTTGCCGGCGTGGAGTCCTCCACGGGGTCGGCCTGCACCGCCGGGGTTCCGCGGCCGTCCCATGTATTGCTCGCCATGGGCCTGGATGAGGACACCGCGCGCGGTGCCCAGCGCTTCACCCTGGGCCATGCGTCGTCCGAGTCCGACGTCGACGCCCTCCTCGCGGCCCTGCCGGGGGCCTATGCCCGCGCACGCCAGGCCGGAATGGCCGGACACGAGTCCAGCATCCAGACCGCCGGGACCGTGTTCCGGCAGTCCGCCGCGCAGGGCTAGGCGTCCGGCAGCAGCTGATCCAGCGGGACGTCGGTGTCCGCCAGGGCGCCGGGACTGATGGCGGTCCGGGACGCGATGAGGGCCTTGATGGCTTTCTGGGGCTTATCGGACCGCGGCCAGTTGACGTTCATACCGGCCACCACCTGGCCGCCGCGCTGCCAGAATGCAAGGAAGGCCTTCTCCTCGAGCGAACCCCGGACCACCGGAGGGCCGTCCACCAGGCCCGGGAAGCCCGAATATTCCATACTGACGTCGAACTGGTCCGTGTAGAAATAGGGAATTGTGTCCAGTTCCGCCTGCAGGCCCAGCATCGCCTTCCCTGCGACCTTCCCGCCGTTGAGGGCGTTGGACCAGTGCTCGCTGCGGTGGTGCTTGCCGGTAAACGGATGTAGCGCGTTGGCGACGTCACCGGCGGCGAAGACTCCCGGGGCGGAGGTCCGTAGCGACGCGTCGGTGAGGATCCCGTTGTCCAGGTCCAGGCCGGCCGCCGCGGCGAGCGACGTTTCCGGAACCACGCCGACGGCGACGACCACGAGGTCCGCCGCCAGGACTTCTCCGGTGTCCGTGCGGACACCGGAGACCCGTCCGGCATCGCCCAGGATCTCGGCGGCCGACGCCGGCAGCCGGAACCGTACGCCGCGGGATTCGTGCAGGGACCGGAAGAAGCGGCCGAGGTCGGGCCCGATCGCGGCTTCCAGCGGCACGTGCTCCAACCCCAGCAGGGTAACGGTGTTGCCGTAGGAACTCGCCGCGGCGGCCAGTTCCATCCCGATCCAGCCGGAACCGACCATCACCACGTTCCGGCCGCCGCCGGCGAGGGCGTCCCGCAGCCGGCGGCTGTCCTCCACGGTCCGGAACGTCATCACGCCGTCGAGGTCCTTTCCGGGCAGCGGAATCGAGCGCGGCCGCGCACCGGTGGCCAGCAGGAGCGAGGTATAGGGGAGCCGTGAGCCGTCGGCGAGGGTCACGGAGCGGGTGCCCGTGTCCAGTCCGGCGGCCGACACACCGGCGCGGAGGTCGACGTCGTTCTCTGCGTACCAGCCGGCCGGAACCACCGGAAGCGCCTCCTCACCGTCTTTGCCGAGTAGGTACTCCTTGGACAGCGGCGGCCGGAGGTAGGGGGCGTGTGCCTCTTCCGCCAGCAGGACCACAGGCCCGTCGAAGCCTTCCGCACGGAGGGTTTTGGCGGCGGTGGCCCCGGCCAGCCCGCCGCCCACGATCACGATGTTCTCGGTCATCTTTGCCCGCCCGTCCTGTGCTGTGTGGAGCCCTTTGTGGGGCCCTGGTTTCTAAAACCGTCAATGCCGACGTTAGAAGCCCGGGGGAGCGCCGTCAAGGYCTTTCGGCCGGCCGCCCAGGAGAGCTTTTTGGGGGAGGATTCGGCGTGGCGATAGAATGGCGGAGCGGACACTGTGTTAGCTCCAGCGTCGGAGCCCGGCCGCGAAAACCCCATCTCCTAAAGAAAGCCAGCATGCGAGTTCTTGCAGCCATGAGCGGCGGCGTCGATTCGGCCGTCGCCGCAGCCCGCGCGGTCGAGGCCGGCCACGACGTCGTCGGGGTCCACCTCGCGCTTTCCCGTATGCCCGGAACGCTGCGGACCGGCAGCCGCGGGTGCTGCACCATCGAGGATTCCCGTGACGCCTGGCGGGCGTGCGACGTGCTGGGCATTCCCTACTACGTGTGGGACTTTTCCGAACGCTTCAAAGAAGATGTGGTCCAGGACTTCATAGACGAATACGCCGCCGGCCGCACCCCCAACCCGTGCATGCGCTGCAATGAGCGGATCAAGTTCGCCGCACTGCTGGAGAAGGCGATCGCCCTTGGGTTCGACGCCGTCTGCACGGGCCACTACGCCAAGGTCATCACGGACGCCGACGGCAACCCCGAACTGCACCGCGCCGCCGACTGGGCGAAGGACCAGAGCTACGTGCTCGGCGTCCTGACCCACGAACAGCTCCGCCACTCGATGTTCCCGCTCGCAGACACCCCGTCCAAGGCTGAGGTCCGGGCCGAGGCGGAACGCCGCGGGCTTTCGGTGGCCAACAAGCCCGACAGCCACGACATCTGCTTCATCCCCGACGGCGACACCGCCGGCTGGCTGGCCGAGAAGATCGAGATGACCACGGGCGACATCGTGGACGAATCCGGCGCCAAGGTGGGGGAGCACCCGGGAGCCAACGCCTTCACCGTCGGCCAGCGCCGCGGCCTGAAGCTCGGCACCCCCGCCGCCGACGGCAAGCCCCGGTTTGTCCTGGAAATCCGGCCCAAGGAGAACAAAGTGGTGGTGGGCCCCGAGGCGCTGCTGGCCATCGATGAGATCCGCGGCATCAAGGTTTCCTGGGC